>NZ_PQHY01000038.1:0-61538 GCF_003385175.1 Amycolatopsis ruanii | reverse complement strand
CCCCAGACCTCACTCCACCCCCGGCACGCGCCCCGGGGGCGCGTGCCGGGGGTGGAGTGAGGTCTGGGGCGGAAAGACGAAGGCCCCGCACCGGTGGGTGGTGCGGGGCCTCGAGCGTCAGTCGACCGTCCAGGTGTCCTTGCCCGTCAGCAGGGCCTGCAGGTCCGCCGGCTTCGCCGTCCTGGCCTGTTCCACCTGCGCGCGGGCCTGGTCGTCGTACGTGGGGCGGGCCACCTGGCGGAAGATGCCCGTCGGGGTGTGGTTGAGGTGCTGGTCGCCGATTCGGGACAACCCGAAGGCGTACGCAGTGTCCGCGATGGACGGGTCGTGGACGATCAGCTCCTCCTCCCCGACCTCGGCCACCTTCGCGATCTCGAAACCGCCCCAGCGGTTGGGTACCACGCCGTACTCGGCCTCCGGGCCGAAGCGGATCGGCTCGCCCGCGCGCAGCGGGATGATCCGGTGCGCGGCCTCGTCCTTGTCCTTCAGCACATCGAAGGCGCCGTCGTTGAAGATCGGGCAGTTCTGGTAGATCTCCACCAGCGCCGAACCGCGGTGCTGCGCCGCCGCGGTGAGCACCTCCGTCAGGCCCTTCTTGTCACTGTCCAGCGCACGGCCGACGAACGTGGCCTCCGCGCCCAGCGCCAGCGAGATCGGGTTGAACGGCGTGTCCACCGAACCCATCGGCGTGGACTTGGTGACCGTGCCGGGGTCGGACGTCGGCGAGTACTGGCCCTTCGTCAGGCCGTAGATCCGGTTGTTGAACAGCAGGATCTTGATGTTCACGTTCCGCCGCAGCGCGTGGATCAGGTGGTTGCCGCCGATCGACAGCGCGTCGCCGTCACCGGTCACCACCCACACCGACAGGTCCGGCCGCGTCGTCGCCAGGCCGGTCGCGATCGCCGGGGCGCGACCGTGGATCGAGTGCATCCCGTAGGTGTTGAGGTAGTACGGGAACCGCGACGAACACCCGATGCCGGAGACGAACACGATGTTCTCGCGCTGCAACCCCAGCGTGGGCAGGAACGACTGCACCGTGTTGAGCACGACGTAGTCACCGCAGCCCGGGCACCAGCGCACTTCCTGGTCGGACTTGAAGTCCTTCGCCTTCTGGGTCTCGTCCGTGGTCGGCACCAGGTCCAGGCCACCGAGCTGGGGAAGACCGAGATCCGTGGCGGTCATCGGGTCAGCGCTCCTTCGATGATGTCGGTGAAGACGTGCTGCAGTTCCTCGGCCTTGAACGGCAGGCCGGCGACCTTGGTGTAGGAGTGCACGTCCACGAGGTACTTCGCCCGCAGCAGCAGCGCGAGCTGGCCCAGGTTCATCTCCGGCACCACGACCCGGTCGTAGCGGGCCAGGACCTCGCCCAGGTTGCGCGGGAACGGGTTCAGGTGCCGCAGGTGCGCCTGCGCGATCGGGATGCCCAGCTTGCGCACCCGCCGGGCCGCGGCGCCGATCGGGCCGAACGTCGAACCCCAGCCGAGCGCGAGCACCCGCGCCTCGCCGGACGGGTCGTCGACCTCCAGGTCCGGCACGTCGATGCCGTCGATCTTGGCCTGCCGCAGCCGGACCATGTGGTCGTGGTTGTCCGGGTCGTAGGAGATGTTGCCCTTGCCGTCCTGCTTCTCCAGACCACCGATGCGGTGCTCCAGCCCCGGGGTGCCGGGCACCGCCCACGCGCGGGCCAGCGTCTCCGGGTCACGCACGTACGGCCAGAACTCACCGGAGCCGTCCGCCGCGTTCGGCTCGGTGGCGAACTCCACCGAAAGATCAGGCAGGTCCTCGACGTCCGGGATCAGCCACGGCTCCGAGCCGTTGGCGTTCGCGCCGTCGGACAGGATCATCACCGGCGTCCGGTACTTCAACGCGATCCGCACCGCCTCGATCGCCGCCGCGAAGCAGTCCCCGGGGGACTGCGGCGCGATCACCGGCAGCGGCGACTCGCTGTTGCGGCCGAACATCGCCTGCAGCAGGTCGGCCTGCTCGGTCTTGGTCGGCAGACCGGTGGACGGCCCGCCGCGCTGCACGTCGATCACCACCAGCGGCAGCTCCAGCATCACGCCGAGGCCGATGGTCTCCGACTTGAGCGCCACCCCCGGCCCGGAGGTCGAGGTGACGCCCAGTGCCCCGCCGTAGGAGGCGCCCAGGGCGGCGCCGATGCCGGCGATCTCGTCCTCGGCCTGGAAGGTCAGCACGCCGAAGTTCTTGTGCCGGGACAGCTCGTGCAGGATGTCCGAGGCCGGCGTGATCGGGTACGTGCCCAGCAGCACCGGCAGCCCGGCCCGCTGCTCGGCCGCCACGATCCCGTACGCCAACGCCGTGTTGCCGGTGATCTGCCGGTAGGTGCCCTTGTTCAGCTTCGCCGGCGCCACCTCGTAGGTGGTGGCGAACGACTCGGTGGTCTCGCCGTAGTTCCAGCCCGCGCGGAAGGCCAGGATGTTGGCCTCGGCGATGTCCGGCTTCTTCGCGAACTTCTCGCGCAGGAACGCCTCGGTGCCCTCGGTGGGCCGGTGGTACATCCAGGACAGCAACCCGAGTGCGAACATGTTCTTGCACCGCTCGGCGTCCTTCTTGCCCAGCCCGGTGCCCTCCAGCGCCCCCTGCGTCAGGGTCGACATGGCGACCTTGTGCACCTGGAACGCCGACAGCGTGTCGTCCGCCAGCGGATCCGCGTCGTAGCCCACCTTGGTCAGGTTGCGCTTGGTGAACTCGTCGGTGTTGACGATGATCGTGCCGCCGTTGGGCACGTCCCGCAGGTTCGCCTTGAGCGCCGCGGGGTTCATCACCACCAGCACGTCCGGCCGGTCGCCGGGGGTCAGGATGTCGTAGTCGGCGAAGTGCACCTGGAACGACGAGACGCCCGGGATGGTGCCCTGTGGCGCGCGGATCTCGGCGGGGAAGTTCGGCAGCGTGGCCAGGTCGTTGCCGAAGGCCGCCGCCTCCGAGGTGAACCGGTCACCGGTCAGCTGCATACCGTCGCCGGAGTCGCCCGCGAACCGGATGACCACGCGGTCCAGCTTGGCGACTTCAGTGGGCCGGCTCGCCGACAGCACACCGTTGCCGTTCGTGCTCGTGCTCATGGGTCAGAGAATCCCTCTCTCCCGACAGGCCGCGTCTTCGTGGCCGGCTGGGCACACTTCCGCCGATACCTCCACCTTACTTGCTGTTCTGTGACGCGAATCGGCGGTGTGATCCCGGTTACCCGTAACTTACGGTAACATCTAGTTCCGCGTGGTGATCTTCGCCTGCATCGAGGCGAGCCGTTCCGCGAAGTCGGGGGAATTCAGCGACTTCACCTGCGGTTCGATCTCCGTGTCCACTGCGCGGGAATGCTCGGCCATGGTCGAGGTTTGCCGCATCGAGAACTTGGTCGCGAGGACCACCTCCCGCGGTGCGTCCGCCGCCGGTTTCGCCAGTTCCAGTGCCGCCTCCAGCAGGTCGTCGTGGTCGCCGTCCACGGTGCGCAACGTCAGCCCGGCCGCCTCGGCCGCCGCGGCGTCCAGCGACTGGCCGAACAACGTCATCGCCCGCGCCTGCTGGATACCCACCGCACGCTGCAGCATCCACGTGAATCCGCCGCCGGGGTGCAGGCCGAGTTCGAGGAACCGCGGGATGAACTTGGCGCGCGGGCCGGCGAGGCGGACGTCCGCGGCGAGCGCGAGGTTCAGCCCGGCGCCGACGGCCGCGCCGCCGACCGCCGCGATCGTCGGCAGCGGCGACCGGGCCACGGCGAGAAAACCCTCGTAGACCGCCCGCAGTCCCTCCTCCTGCGCGCTGCCCAGCGTCGTCAGGTCGGCTCCGGCGCAGAACGCCGGCGGGGTGCCGGTGACGACCAGCGCGTGCACGTTCCGGTCCTGCTCGGCGTCGGCGACGGCCTGGGCCAGTTCGGTGGAAAGCGCCAGGGTCAGCGAGTTTCGCCGCTGCGGGGCGTCGACGGTGATCACCGCGACTCGTCCGCGCCGTTCGGCCACGATGCGTTCGGTCATGACGGCCATCATGTCGTGGGGTTGGGCGGGCGCTCAAGGAGACGGGACAGCACCACGGTGGACACCGTCCGGTCGACGATCTCCAGCCCGCGCACCCGCTCCAGCGCCATCTCCAGCTGGTGGATGTCGGCGGCCCGCAGGTGCACGATGGCGTCCGCCGCGCCGGTCACCGTGTACGCGGCGACCACCTCCGGCAGCGGCTCCAGCCGCGCCCGGATGCGCGCCGGGGAGATGTTGCCGCGGCAGTGCACCTCGACGAACGCCTCGGTGCCCCAGCCCAGCGCCTCCGGGTCGACCACCGCCGTGAAGCCGCGCAACACCCCGGTCTCCAGCAGCCGGTCGACCCGGCGTTTGACCGCCGGGGCGGACAGCCCGACGACCTTCCCGATCTCGGCGTAGCTGGCGCGCGCATTCGTGACGAGGCACGAAACGATCTGCTGATCGAGGGTGTTCACACGCAATGTTTAGCAGGTGAATGAGCAAGAAACAGCGATTGCTTGTCCCTGAATCGAGCCATACCGTGAACTCATGACGACTCGGGTTCCGACTACCCGCCGGTACCTCATGTGCCCGCCCCGGTTCTTCGCCGTCGAGTACGCGATCAACCCCTGGATGGACCCGACGCAGCCGGTCAGCGCCGAGCGCGCGATGGAGCAGTGGCGCGAGCTGCGCGACACCTACCGCCGCCTCGGGCACACGGTCGAGGAGATCGAGCCGCAGCCCGGGCTGCCGGACATGGTCTTCGCCGCCAACTCCGGCACCGTCGTCGACGGCCGGGTGCTCGGCGCCCGCTTCCGCGCCCCGCAGCGCACCGCCGCGGCCGAGCACTTCCGCCGCTGGTTCGTCGAGCACGGCTACCGCGACGTCGTCATGCCGTCGTACGTGAACGAGGCCGAGGGCGACTTCGCCTGGACCGGCCGGATGCTGCTGGCCGGCACCGGGTTCCGCACCGACCCCGCCGCGCACGCCGAGGCCCAGGAGGTGCTCGGGGTGCCGGTGCTGTCGCTGCGGCTGACCGACCCGCGTTACTACCACCTGGACACCGCGCTGTTCGTGCTCAGCGAGGCGACCGACACCACGCCGGCGCAGATCGCGTACTACCCGGAGGCGTTCTCGGCCGGCTCGCGCCGCGTCCTGGCGCGCCTGTTCCCCGACGCGGTGCTCGCGACGGCGGCCGACGCGGAGTGCTTCGGCCTCAACGGCGTGTCCGACGGGCGCAACGTGGTGCTGCCGGTGGAGGCCACGGAGCTGGCCGACCGGCTCGCGGCTCACGGCTACGAACCGGTGCTCGTCGACATCTCCGAGCTGCGCAAGGCAGGCGGCGGTCCGAAGTGCTGCACGCTGGAGATCCGCAAGTAGGTCGCGGGTCTCATTTCGGGCTCGGTGGGCGAAACGCGGACGGTGTCTGTAACAGGGCCTTCGCGTCTCCCGAATCAGGAGCATGACCACCTGCCGACTCTGTGGCTCGACACAGCTGGCCAGCGTCGTCGATCTCGGGGCGACTCCGCCGTGCGAGGCGTTCCTGACCGAAGCGCGACTGGACGAGTCGGAAAATACCTTTCCGTTGCACCTGCGGGTGTGCACGGACTGCTGGCTCGCGCAGATCCCGCCGTTGATCACGCCGGAGGAAACGTTCACCGAATACGCGTACTTCTCGTCGTATTCGGAATCCTGGGTGGACCACGCGGGCCGGTTCGTCGCGGGTGCGGTGGACCGGCTGGGGCTGGACGGCGACTCGTTCGTCGTCGAGGTCGCCAGCAACGACGGGTACCTGCTCAAACACGTTGTGGCACAGGGCATCCGCTGCCTCGGCGTGGAGCCGTCGGTGAACGTCGGCCAGGCCGCCCGGGACGCGGGCGTGCCGACGCTGACCGCGTTCCTCGGGCCGGAGACCGGCGCGGCGGTGCGGGCCGAGCACGGGCCCGCGGATCTGGTGGTGGCCAACAACGTCTACGCGCACATCCCGGACGTCATCGGCTTCACCAAGGGCCTGCGCGCGCTGGTCGCCGACGACGGCTGGGTGTCGATCGAGGTGCAGCACCTGCTCACGCTCATCGAGAAAACCCAGTACGACACGATCTACCACGAGCACTTCCAGTACTACTCGGTGGCTTCGGCGCAGCGGGCGCTCGCTTCCGGCGGACTGTCCCTTGTGGACGTCGAGCTGCTGCCGACCCACGGCGGCTCCATCCGGCTGTGGGCCCGGCCCGTGGAAGCGGCCGGTGACCCGAGCCACCGCGTGATCGACGTGCTGGCCCGGGAGAAGGCCGCCGGGCTGCACGAGCTCTCCGGCTACACCGAGTTCGCCGCGCGGGTCGCCCGGGTGCGCCGCGACCTGCTGCGGTTCCTCGTCGACGCGGCCGACACGGGCCGCACGGTGGCCGGCTACGGCGCGCCGGGCAAGGGCAACACCCTGCTCAACCACTGCGGCATCCGGCCGGACCTGCTCGCGTACACGGTCGACCGCAACCCGTACAAGCACGGCCGGTTCACGCCGGGCACGCGCATCCCGATCCTGCCGCCGGACCGCATCGCCGCGGACCGGCCCGACTACGTCCTGGTCCTGCCCTGGAACCTGCGGGACGAACTGACCCAGCAGCTGTCCTACGTCGGGGAGTGGGGCGGCAAGCTGGTCTTCCCCATACCCCGCCTGGAGATCGTCGAGGTGAACCCAACGTGAAGGTCGTCCTGTTCTGCGGCGGGTACGGAATGCGGATGCGCGGCGGCACCGCCTCCGACGTGCCCAAGCCCATGGCGATGGTCGGTCCCCGGCCGCTGATCTGGCACGTGATGCGGTACTACGCGCACTTCGGGCACACCGAGTTCATCCTGTGCCTCGGCTACGGCGCCCACCACATCAAGGACTTCTTCCTCAACTACGAGGAAACCACCTCCAACGACTTCGTGCTGCGCGGCGGCAAGGCGGAGCTGCTGTCCACCGACATCGCGGACTGGACGATCTCGTTCGTGCAGACCGGCATCGAATCGCCGATCGGGGAACGGCTGCGCCGGGTCCGGGAGCACCTCGGCGGTGACGAGATGTTCCTGGCCAACTACGCCGACGTGCTCACCGACGCGCCGCTGCCGTCGATGATCGAGCGGTTCGCGAAGTCCGACGCGGGCGCGTCCATGATGGTCGTGCCGCCGCAGTCGTCGTTCCACTGCGTGGAGATGGACGAGGGCGGCCTGGTCGGGTCGATCACCGCGGTGAGCGAGATGCCGCTGTGGGAGAACGGCGGGTACTTCGTGCTGCGCCAGGAGGTGTTCGACCACATCCCGGAGAACGGCGACCTGGTCGCCGACGGGTGCGCCGAACTGGCCAAGCGCGGCCGCCTGCTGGCTTACCCCTACCGCGGCTTCTGGAAGCCGACGGACACCGTCAAGGAGCGGTACGCGCTGGACGAGGGCTACACGCGCGGGGTGCGCCCGTGGGCGCTGTGGGACAAGGACCGAGTGCCGGCGTGACCGGGCTGGTTCCGGAGCGGCTCGAGCGGATCGTGGTGCTCGGCGCCCACTGCGACGACATCGCGATCGGCGCGGGCGGCACCCTGCTCACACTGAGCCGGCCCGGTCTGCGGGTGGACGCACTGGTGCTCTCCGGCGGCGGCACCCAGCGCGAGGACGAGGAACGCGCGGCGCTCGCGGCGTTCTGCCCGGGCGCGCACTGGGACGAGGTCAAGAACGCGCTCGAGGAGCTGCGGGTGCGCACCGAACCGGACCTGATCTTCGGGGACGGCGACCTCGGCGCACCGTCGGTGTACGTGTCGCTGCGCGACGAACTCGCCGAGAAAAAAGCCGGATTGCTGCAACGGCACTACCCCTCGCAGCGACATCGTCCTTGGTACGACCGGGAGGCGCGGTACGCGGAGGCCTTCCACGTCAGGAAGTTGTGTCTCCAGCTGGAGGGCTGAGCCATGCGTGTGCTGCTGACCGGCCACAAGGGGTACCTGGGCACGGTGATGGCCCCGGTGCTCACCGCCGCCGGGCACGAGGTGATCGGGCTCGACTCCGGCCTGTTCGACGAGTGCGTGCTCGGCCCGAAGCCGCACGACCCGCCCGGGCACCGGGTGGACCTGCGGGACGTCACGCCGGCGCAGGTGTCCGGTGTGGACGCCGTGATCCACCTGGCGGCGCTGTCCAACGACCCGCTGGGCGCGCTGGCGCCCGAGCTGACCTACGAGATCAACCACAAGGCCGCCGTCCGGCTGGCCCGGCTGACGAAGGACGCCGGGGTGTCCCGCTTCCTCTACGCCTCCACCTGCTCGGTCTACGGCGCTTCCGGTGGCGCGGACCTGGTCGGCGAGGACGCGCCGCTGCGGCCGGTGACGCCGTACGCGGAGTCGAAGGTGCTCGTCGAGGACGACCTGCACGCGCTGGCCGACGACGGCTTCTCCCCGGTCTACCTGCGCAACGCGACCGCGTTCGGCTTCTCGCCGCGGCTGCGGGCGGACATCGTGCTGAACAACCTGGTCGGGCACGCGTGCCTGTCCGGTGAGGTGCTGGTGCTCTCCGACGGCACGCCGTGGCGGCCGCTGGTGCATGCCCGGGACATCGCACGGGCCTTCACCGCCGCGCTGGAAGCGCCCCGCGAAGCGGTGCACGACAAGGCGTTCAACATCGGCACCGAGCGCAACAACGTGACCGTCGCCGAGATCGCCGAGCAGGTCGTCGAGGCCGTGCCGGGCTCGCGGCTGCGGATCACCGGCGAGGCCGGCGCCGACCCGCGGTCCTACCGGGTCGACTTCTCCCGCTTCCGCGCCGCGATTCCCGGCTTCACCTGCGAGTGGTCGGTCAAGGACGGTGCGGTCGAGCTGGTCGAGGCCTACCAGCGGCACGGGCTGACCCGCTCCTCGTTCGAGCGCAGCTTCACCCGGCTCGCTCGGCTGAAGCAGCACCGCGAGGCCGGCGCGGTCGACGACACCCTGCGGTTCGTGTGATCGGTGGCGGAGTAGTGCGATGGCGGTGACGGGAAAGCCCGGTCGGCACCGGCTGGTGCGCGGGTCACCGCTGCGCGCGATGGCCGGCCGGCTCAGCTGGGGCCTCGGCGACCAGGCGGTGTCCAGCCTCAGCAACTTCTTCGTCGGCGTCGTCGTGGCCCGCTCGCTCGGCGCGGCGGCGTTCGGCGTCTTCACGCTCGCCTGGGTGACCTACGGCGTGGTGCTCGGCCTGTCCCGGGGGCTGGCGACGGATCCGCTGGCCGTCCGGTTCAGCGGGGTCGCGACCGACCTCTGGCGGGGCGCGGTGGCGCGCTCCACCGCGACCGCGCTGCTCGTCGGGACCGGCACCGGTGTGGTGAGCGCGCTGGCGGGGATCGCGATCGGCGGCTCCGTCGGCGGCGCGTTCGTCGCGCTCGGCGTCATCCTGCCGGGCCTGATGCTGCAGGACAGCTGGCGGTTCGCGTTCTTCGCCTCCGGGCAGGGGCACAAGGCCTTCGTCAACGACCTGGTGTGGACGGCCGCCCTGGTGCCGGCGCTGGTCCTGGCGGTGCTGCACGGCAGCGTGGTCGGTTTCCTGCTCGCGTGGGGGCTGTCGGCGGCGGTCGCCGGGCTGTACGGCTGCTGGCAGACGCGGATGACGCCGACCTGGACCGGGGCGCGCGCGTGGGTGCGCGAGCACCGCGACCTGGGCAGCCGGTTCCTCGCCGAGAACGTCCTGGTGGCCGGGTCCGGGCAGCTCCGCATGTACGGGCTGGGCGCGATCGCCGGGCTGGCCGACGTCGGTGCGGTCCGCGGCTCCCAGTTGCTGCTCGGGCCGTTCATGGCGGTCCTGATCGGGTTGTCGCTGGTCACCGTCTCCGAGGCGGCGCGGGTGGTCCGGGAGCGGCCGCACCGGCTCCGCCTGTTCGCCCTGCTGCTCGGCGGCGGTCAGGCCGCCGCCGCGATGGCGTGGGGCGTGGCGCTGATGGTGCTGCTGCCCGAGTCCGTCGGCCGCTACCTGCTCGGCGACGTGTGGGAGTCGGCCGCCGCGCTGATCCTGCCGGCCACGCTCGCCATCGCCGCCGCGAGCTTCACCACCGGCTCCTCCTCCGCGTTGCGGGCGCTCGGCGCGGCGGGCCGCGGCCTGCGCGCCGAGGTGGTCACGTTCGCGGGCTACGTCGGGGGCGGGTTGATCGGCGCCGCGCTGGGCGGCGCCCTCGGCTCCAGCTGGGGCGCCGTCGTCGGCAGCGTGCTCGGCGCCGCGGCGCGGTGGCTCGAACTGGAGGCCTGCCTCCGTGAACGCGATCCGGCCGTCACATCCGAGGAAATGAGGACCACATGACCGGCACACCCCGGCTGAGCATCGGACTGCCCGTCCACAACGGCGAGGAGTACCTGGCCGAGTCCCTGGAAGCGCTGCTCGGCCAGACGTACGAGGACTTCGAGCTCATCATCTCGGACAACGCCTCGACCGACGGCACCGCGGACATCTGCCGCCGGTTCGCGAAACAGGACTCGCGGATCCGGTTCATCCCGCTGGCGGAGAACATCGGCGCCGCGCCCAACCACAACTTCGTGTTCCGCGAGGCGCGCGGCGAGCTGTTCAAGTGGGCCTCGCACGACGACCTGTACGGGCGGGACCTGCTGCGGCGGTGCGTGGACGCGCTGGACGAGCACCCGGAGGTGGTCCTCGCGCACGCCGGGACGGCCATCATCGACGGCGCGGGCGGGGTGACCGCGCCGTTCGAGTACCGGCTCGCCACGGACTCCCCGCACCCGCCGGCCCGGTTCCGCGCGCTGCTGTTCGCCGACGGCGGTGACGACTTCTACGGGGTGATCCGCTCGGCCGCGCTGCGCCGGGTGCGGCCGCACGACAGCTACCACCACGCCGACCGGACGTTCGTCGCCGACATCGCGCTGCAGGGCCCGTTCCACCAGGTCCCCGAGCTGCTGTACTTCCGGCGCGACCACCCGGACCGCGCGGAGCGGGCCAACAAGACCATCCGGTCCCGCTGCGCGAACCTGGACCCGAAGCGCGCCGACCCGCTCCGGCACCCGACCGCCCGGCTGCTCGGCGGCTACGTGTGGGGCTGGATCCGGATCGTCCAGCGCGCGCCGATCACACCCGCGCAGCGCCGCGAGTGCTACCGCCACCTGGGCGAGTGGCTGGCCCGGCGCGCGCTGCGGCGGGAACCGTCGGAGGAGTTCGCCCGCGTCGAGAACGACCTGGACGTCGTGGTCGACTCGGTGGTGGCCGGGCGCGGGGGCGAGTGATGCGCGTCGGCGTCTTCGGCCTGCTGGGACAAGGCAACCTCGGCAACGACGGTTCCCTGGCCGCCCTGCTGGACCACCTGCGGCGGGCGCACCCGGACGCGGTCGTGGACGCCCTGTGCGGCGGCCCGGAGGAGGTCAGCGGGCGGTACGGCATCCCGGCGCGGCGGCTGCACTGGTTCCGCTCGGAGACGCTGCCGGCCAAGGTGCTCGGCAAGGTCGCGGACCCGCTGTGGATCGGCCGCTGGGTGCGCCGCCACGACGTGGTGATCGTGCCCGGCATGGGAGTGCTGGAGGCGACGCTTCCGCTGCGGCCCTGGGGGTTTCCCTACTCGCTGCTGCTGCTCGGGCTGACCGCCCGCCTCACCGGCACCAAGGTCGCGCTCGTCAACGTCGGCGCCGACGTGGTCCGCCAGCGCGCCACCCGGTGGGTGATCACGCGCGCCGCGCGGCTCGCGCACTACCGGTCCTACCGGGACGAGCACTCGCGGCAGGCGATGGCCCGCATGGGCGTCGACGTGCGCGCCGACGCGGTGTTCCCGGACCTGGCGTTCGGGCTGGCCGATCCCGAGCCCCGGCCCTCGTCCGGCGCGGTCGGCGTCGGGGTCATGTCCTTCCACGGCGGCAACGACGACCGGGCCCGGGCCGGCGAGATCAACCGCGCCTACCTGACTACCGTGAAGCGGTTCGTGCGCCTGCTGGCCGACGAGGGACGGCCCGTGCGGCTGTTCACCGGCGACGCCGCCGACGACGAGGTGGTCGCCGAGATCCTCGCCGAGCTGGCGGACGCCGACGTCACCGCCGAACCGCCGGCCTCGCTGACCGACCTCATGCGCCAGATGGCCGAGGTGGACGTCGTCGTCGCCACGCGCTACCACAACGTGCTGTGCGCGCTGAAGACCGGGAAGCCGGCGATCTCGCTGGGCTACGCGCGCAAGAACGACGTGCTGATGGAGGCGATGGGGCTCGGCGAG
The DNA here is from genome assembly GCF_003385175.1 of Amycolatopsis ruanii. NCBI lineage: Bacteria > Bacillati > Actinomycetota > Actinomycetes > Pseudonocardiales > Pseudonocardiaceae > Amycolatopsis > Amycolatopsis ruanii. The sequence continues at coordinate 49,391 of NZ_PQHY01000038.1, read as the reverse complement.
TTCGCCCTGTCCGCCCGGGAGCCGGACTTCGACCGGCTGGTGCGGCGGTTCCGCGAGCTGCTGGACCGGCGGGAGGAGCTGGTCGCCGTACTGGGGGAACGCAATCGTGTGACGACCGAGCGGCTCGCGCACCAGTTCGCCATGATGTCCGAATCCGTCGTCGAAGGGAGCCGGCCGTGAAGGCCGTACCGGTACCCGGCATCGCCGGGGCGTGGTTGTTCGAACCGACACCGCACGCCGACGCGCGCGGGTTCTTCTCGCGTACGTTCGACCGCGAGGTCGTCGCCTCCGTGGGCATCGACCCGGACGGCTTCGCGCAGGACAGCCTGTCCCGGTCGGTCAAGGGCGTGATCCGCGGAATGCACCTGCGCTCCGGCGCCGGAGAGGCCAAACTGGTCCGGTGCTCCTACGGCGAGGTGTTCGACGTCGTGGTCGACCTGCGTCCGGACTCGCCGACCTTCCGCAACACCGAGTACTTCCAGCTCTCCGGCGACACCCAGGTCAGCGTGTACGTGCCGGCGGGCTGCGCGCACGGCTTCCAGGCGCTGACCGACCCCGCCGACGTCTCCTACCGCATCGACCGGCCGCACGACCCGTCCGAGGACGTCACCATCGCCTTCGACGACCCGGACCTGGCCATCCCGTGGCCGCTGCCGGTCACCCTGACCTCCGACCGCGACCGGCGCGCGCCCGCGCTCGCCGAAGTTCTGAAGACCCTGAGGTGACAGTCATGGACGCCCAGTTCCTGCCCCGGTCCACCGAGCTCAACGAGCGCCTGCACCAGCTCGTGCCCGGTGGCGCGCACACCTACGCCAAGGGGGAGGACCAGTACCCCGAGGGGCTGGCGCCGGTCATCTCCCACGGCCGCGGCGCGCACGTGTGGGACGTGGATGGCAACTCCTACATCGAGTACGGCTCCGGGCTGCGGTCGGTGAGTCTCGGGCACGCGCACCCGCGGGTGGTCGAGGCCGTGCGGCGCGAGCTGGACCGGGGCAGCAACTTCGTGCGGCCCTCCACCGTCGAGCTGGCCGCGGCCGAGAAGTTCCTGGCGACCGTGCCGACCGCGGAGATGGTCAAGTTCGCCAAGAACGGCTCGGACGTCACCACCGCCGCGGTCCGGCTCGCGCGGGCGGCGACCGGGCGGCGGGTGGTCGCGATCTGCGCCGACCAGCCGTTCTTCTCCACCGACGACTGGTTCATCGGCACCACCGGCATGCCGGCCGGGATCCCGGACGTGGCCGGCGCGCTGACCGTGCGGTTCCCGTACGGCGACCTGGCCGCGACCGAGGAGATCCTGCGGCAGCACGACGTGGCGTGCCTGGTGCTGGAGGCCGCGAACGCGGTCGAGCCGCCGCCCGGGTACCTGGAGGGGCTGCGTGCGCTGGCCGACGCCTACGGCGTGGTGCTGATCTTCGACGAGATGATCACCGGTTTCCGCTGGTCGGAGGCGGGCGCGCAGGGCTACTACGGGGTGACGCCGGACCTGTCGACGTTCGGCAAGGCCCTGGGCAACGGGTTCGCGGTGTCCGCGCTGGCCGGCAAGCGGGAGCTGATGGAGCTGGGCGGGCTGCGGCACACGCGCGAGCGGGTGTTCCTGCTGTCCACCACGCACGGCGCGGAAACCCACTCGCTGGCCGCGGCGATGGCCGTCATGGACACCTACGTCCAGGAGGGCATCGCGGCGCGGCTGCACGCGCTCGGCGAGCGCCTGGCGTCCGGGGTGCGGGACGTGGCGGCGGCGATGGGCGTCGGCGAGCACGTCGTGGTGCGCGGCCGGGCGAGCAACCTGGTGTTCGGCACGCTCGACGAGCAGCTGCGGCCGTCCCAGCCGTACCGGACGCTGTTCCTGCGGCAGCTGGTCGCCGGGGGTGTGCTCGGGCCGTCGTTCGTGGTGAGCAGCGCCCTGACGGAGGCCGACATCGACCGGACGGTGGACGTGGTGGCCCAGGCGTGCACCGTGTACCGGAAGGCGCTGGACGCCCAGGACCCGACGCCGTGGATCGGCGGCCGCTCGGTCAAGCCGGTGTTCCGGCCGTACGCCTGACGGGGGGCGTCCGGCGTAACAGGGCGGTGGTCGTCCGCGACCCCCTGGTAAGCCGCCAGTTCCGGGAGGGCCGCCATGCGTGTACGGGCATCCGACATCTCGGCTCGCACCATCGGTGACGAGACGATCGTGCTCAGCCTGTCGACCTCGAAGTACTTCACCATCACCGGGGTCGGCACGCGGCTGTTCGAGCTGCTCGCCGAGGAGCGGTCGGTCGAGGACCTGGTCGGCGTGATCACCAGCGAGTACGAGATCGACGCGGACACCGCGCGCCGTGACATCGAGACCTTCCTCGGCCGGCTCCGCGATGCCCAGCTCCTCCACTGAGGCGCCGCCGCGGCTGTCCACACTGGACATCGCGGCCGGTCAGCCCCTCGGTGCCGCCCCGTTTCCGCTCGGCGTGCCCACGGACCCGGTGCGCGCGCTGCGGACCGCCCTGCGACCGGCGTTGCGGCGCGAGCCGTGTGTGATCGCCTTTTCCGGTGGGCGGGACTCGTCGGTGCTGCTGGCGGTCGCGGCCGATCTCGCCGCGCGCGAGGGGCTCGCGCCGCCGATCGCGCTGACCTTCCGCTACCCCGGTGACGCGGCCGCGGACGAGTCGGCCTGGCAGGAGGTGGTGATCCGGCACGTCGGCGTCGACTCCTGGGTGCGCCGGGACATCGCCGGCGAGCTGGACCTGATCGGACCGCTCGTGCGGCCGGTGCTGCGTGCGCGCGGCCCGGTCTATCCGGCGGCGCTGGGCAACACGATGCTGCTCGCGTCGCACGCGCCGGGCGGCAGCCTGGTCACCGGCAACGCGGGGGACGAGGTGCTCGGCGGGCACCGGCTCGGAACGCTGCGTGCGGTGGCGCGCCGTCGTGGCCGCGGGGTGACCGGGGCCGATTGGGCGCGGTTCGCCGTGAGCGCGGCGCCCGCGTTCGCTCGTCGCCGGATCGCGCGCCGGTCGCTGCCGATGCCGTGGCTGCGGCCGGATCCGCGCCGCGTGGTGTGGCGCGCGGCCGCGGACCGCCCGTTGCGGTGGGAGACCAGCGTGCGCACCGCGTTGGCGACACGCGCGTTCGCGGTGGGATTCCGGACGCGGGCCGACGCGGCCGCGGAGTACGGCTGCGAGCTGGTGGAGCCGTTCGCCGATCCGTCGTTCGTCGCGTCCTACGCGGCTACCCGGCCGATGACCCGCGCGGCGGGCACCCGGCTGGTGGCCGACGGGGTGCTGCCGGAGGCCGTCCTCGCCCGGCGGGACAAGGCGCGGTTCAACGCCTCCCGCTTCGGGGCGTGCTCGCGTGAGTTCGCGCGTGACTGGGGTGGCACCGGTGTGGACGAATCGCTGGTCGACCCGGACGCGCTGCGGGCCGCGCAGCTGGCCGACGAGCCGCCGGCCGCCACCGCGATGCTGTTGCAGCAGGCCTGGCTGGCGGAGGCGACATGAGGTGGCGGCGGCGGGCCCGGCTGGCCTGGGAGGTGCTGCGGGCGCTTGCCCCGATGGTGCGGATCGAGCTCGGCCTGCGGCGCTCGGACCTGCGGGAAACCTGCCGCCGGTTGGGGGTGCGCTGCGATCTGACCAGCACGGAACCACCCTCGGACGAGCTGCCGGTGCTGCCGCGGTGGTCGCGGGCGCCCATCCGGGCCTCGTACTTAGTGGTGTCGCGGTGGCCGGCCGGGGACACCTGCCTGCGCCAGTGCCTGCTCATCGGGCACCGGTTGCGGGACCTGGAGCCGGTGCTGCGGATCGGCGTGCGGCGTGCGGACGGCCGGTTCGCCGCGCACTCGTGGCTGGAGATCGACGGCAAGGCGCTGGACCCCACGGCGGCCCGGTACGCGGTTCTCGGATCGGCGGGGTGACCACAATGGACTTCACCTACCGGGCCCACGGGCTGACCGTCTGGAGCGACGTCGAGCTGGCGCTGCCACCCGGCGACGGCGGCGAGCCGGATCTGGTGCTGCGCCGGGGGCCCGATCACGCGGTGCCCCGGGCGGAGCTGCCCGGTCGCTGCCTGGCCGAGCTGGCGAAACCGGACGGGCGGGTGTTCTACACGCTCGCCACGGACGGGAACCGGACCGTGCTGCGGTACCCGTCGCTGTGCGAGTTCGCCGGCGACCCGCTGCTGCGTGAGGTGACCTACCACCTGGACCCGTCGGCCGATCACGGGTTGCTGACCGTGCTCGCGACGGGCGCGCTGCTGGCCGTGCACCTGACGCTGAACTCGCACCTGGTGCTGCACGCGAGCGCCGTGCGGGTCGACGAGCGGGCACTGGCGTTCGTGGGTGCGTCCGGGATGGGGAAGTCCACGCTCGCGGCGGCGTTGTGCGGGCTCGGGTGCGATCTGGTGGCCGACGACGTGCTGCGCGTCGATGCCGGCGGGATCGTGTACCCGGGGAGCACGGAGAACCGGCTGCGGATGGCCGCGCGCGGACTGGCGGACGAGGCCGCCGAGGAGGACGTGCGGCCGACCGTCGACGGTCGGCTGGCGTTGCGGTCCACCGTGTCCACGAACGCGTTGCCGCTGGCCGCGTGCGTGATCCCGCGGCCAAGTCGGTCCGTTGTGGACGTTTCGGTGGAGCGGCTGGCCGGGGCGCGGGCGTTCGTGCGGATGAGCCAGTTCCCGCGGGTGCTGGGCTGGCGCGATCCGGCGGTGATGGACTTCGCGTTCCAGCGGCTGGCCGATCTGGTGGCGGAGGTGCCGGTGTTCGAGGCGACGGTGCCGTGGGGGCCGCCGTTCCGCGACGAGGTGCTCAACACCCTGGCGGCCCTCACCTAACCCCACACGCGAGTCCCACGTTCCCGCACGCGAGTCCCACGTTCCCGCACGCAAGTTCCACGTTCGGGCACGCGAGTTCCACGTTCCTGCGCGCGTGTTCCACGTTCGGGTGCGCGAGTTCGCCGATCGCCCCGCGCGCCGGCAGCGGCGAAGTCGCCTGCCTGAGCGCAGAACTCGCGTGCCTGAGTGTGGGACTCGCGTGCTTGAGTGTGGGACTCGCGTGCTTGAGTGTGGGACTCGCGGGTGGGTCAGCGGTAGGCCGCTGACTGGAGGCGGTACAGCTCGGCGTACTGGCCGGCGCGGGCCATCAGCTCGTCGTGCGTGCCGCACTCCACCACGCGGCCCGCGTCGAGCACGTAGATCCGGTCGGCCATGCGGGTGCTCGAGAAGCGGTGCGAGATCAGCAGCGCGGCCCGCCCGCCGAGCATGGCCCGGACGTCGGTGAACAGCTCGTGCTCGGCGCGCGGGTCGAGCGCCGCGGCGGGTTCGTCCAGCACCACCAGCGAGGTGTCCCGGTACAGCGCCCGCGCCAGCGCCACCCGCTGCCACTGCCCGCCGGAGAGGTCGAAACCCTCGTCCAGGTCCCGGCCGAGCATCGTGTCCAGGCCGTGCGGCAGCTCGCGCGTCACGCCGAGCACGCCCGCGCGCCGGGCCGCGTCGTGCACCGACTCCTCGTCGGCGGGGCGGTCGCCGTCGCTGATCGTGATGTTGTCGCGCAACGTCATCTGGTACCGCACGAAGTCCTGGAAGATCACCGTCACCGACGCGCGGATGTCGGCGGGCGGGGCCTCCGCGCCGTCCCAGCGGCGCGTGCCCCGGTCCGGGTCGTACAGCCCGGCGACGATCTTGGCGAGCGTCGTCTTGCCGGAACCGTTCTCGCCGACCAGCGCGACCACCTCGCCCGCGCCGATCTCGATGTCCACCGAGTCGACCGCGGGCCGCTCCTGCTCGGGGTAGCGGAAGCCGACGTCCCGCAGCACGACGCCCCGCCGCAGCGGCCGCTTTTCCCCGGCGGCGGTCGAGCGCGGGGCCGACGCGACGAACCGTTCGAGGTCGGCCAGGAACGGCGCCGATTCGAGCAGCCCGCCGACCGAGGTGAACAGCGTGCCGAGCTGGCTGCTCAGCAACCGCACCGCGATCGCGGCCGCGCCCGCCGCGGGCAGGTCGATCCGGCCGCTGCGCACCAGCCCGACGATCGCCAGCAGCGCGGCGGTCAGCGACAGCGCGACGCCGATCGTGGTGAGCCCGGCGATCAGCTGGCGCCGCCGGACCTGCTGCCGCAGCGCGCCGTTGATCTCGGTGTTGAGCTCGGCGTGCCGCGCCCGCAGCGGTTTCGTCGAGTGGAACGCGCGCAGCTCGGCCGCGTACGGGCGCTGGGTGAGCAGCTGGCGCAGGTAGTTGCGGCGGCGGAACAGCGGCGTCAGCCGGTGGGCGAACGCGAACTCGGTGCGGCTGGCCCACCGCGCGAGCAGCACCGCGGGCAGCCCGGCGCCGGGCCGGACCGGCACCAGCAGCGGTTCGACCCCGATCAGCACCGCCGACATCGTGACCACCCCGAGCAGGCTCCCGGTCAGCCCGAGCAGCGCGGTGGTCACGGCGAACGGCCGGGTCAGCGCGTTCTGCTGGACGCGTTCCAGCGACGTGGCGAAGCCGGCGGACTCGTAGGTCACCAGGTCCGCGCGGGCGGTGGTGTCCAGCACCCGGTCCCAGACCCGCTGCGAGACGCGTTCGCCGAGCAGCCGGTGCTGCTGGGTCTGCAGGGCGCCGACCGAACCGGACAGCGCGGTCATGAACGCCAGTGCCAGCAACGAAACGGTGAGGCCGAAGCGCGCGTGTTCCGGCTGCAGCAACGCGTCGAAGGTGAGCTTGCTCGCCGCGACCACGCCGAGCGCGCCGAGCGCGCCGATGACCTGGTAGACCGCCGCGGTGGCCGTGCCGGCGCGGTCGGCCGCCGCGACCTCCCGCGCCGCGGCCGTGATCAACCGCGGCGTGGCCGCGATGCGTCTGATCCCCACCGCCGAATCGTACCGCCGGGGAAACGAATTCCCGGAATTGTTCCGGTACCGGTTGGACAACTTCACCAGCACATTCTCCGGGCGGTTGTAACGGAATGGGTCATTCGGGCGAATCCCGGTCGAGGTCCTTCGGCTCTCCTTCGTCGACGAGCAACGGAAAGGAGTGACATGAAGAAAGAATACGCCGCACCGGGCATCGACGACATCGGCACGTTGTCCGAGCTCACGCTGGGTCAGTCGGCGGGAACGCGGCTCGACGCCGATTTCGCCGCCGGCACCCTCTTCGGTGATCTGACCTTCTCGTGACACGGGTTTTCCCGTTCCGGCCAGTAGTGGGGGGAGGTGAACACATGCGCGAGCCCTACACCACCCCGGAAATCACCCTGTTGGGTTCGGTGATGGACTTGACACAGCAAAATCTGTTCGGTTCGTCCCCGGACAACCTGACGTGGGCGATACCGATCCTCGGCGATCGCGACGCGTATTCGTGATGGTTTTCCCGGTCGCGGGGACAGGTGGTCGGGTGATCGCCTGTCCCCGTCGGCCGGCTGTGCGGAAGTGAGCACCCGGTGGCGCTGTACACAATGGACGGACTGAAGATCGCGGGCGGCTGGATCAACGGGTACGACCTCATCCCGTTGCCGCTGGGCGATCCGGGCGAGCCGCGGCGGGTGCTCGACCGGATCCTGCTCGGGCACCTGACGCGCACACCGTGCCTGGTCGCCTTCTCCGGCGGGCGCGACTCCTCGGCGCTGCTGGCCGCGGCGGTGGCGCTGGCCCGGCGCGAAGGGCTGCCGCCGCCGGTGCCGATCACGCTGCGGTACCCGGCCGCGCCCGCGTCGGACGAAACGTCGTGGCAGGACGCCGTGCTCGCGCACCTCGGGGTCACCGAACGCATCGTGCTGACCGTGGGCGACGAGCACGATCCGGTCGGTCCGATCGCGACGGCGGTGCTGCGGCGGCACGGGCTGGTGTGGCCGCCGAACTTCGCGCCGACCTGGCGGATGATGGACGCGGCCCGCGGTGGCGTGCTGCTGACCGGCGAGGGTGGCGACGAGGTGTTCGGGCTGAAGCGGATCACGCCGGTGACCAAGGTGCTCAAGGCACGCGGGCGGGTCCGGGCCCGGGTGTTTCCGGACGCGGTGCGTGCGCTGGCGCCCGCGTCCGTTCGGCGGCGGGCGGCGCTGCGCGAGAGGTACCGGCGCCCGTGGCTGCGGCCCGCGGCGGAGGAGGTGCTCGCCGAACGGGACGCGGCGGACGCGGCGGCGTACGAGTTGCACGCCGGCCGGCACGCGTGGCAGTTCACGACGCGCCGCTGCGCGCGGCTGGGCTACCGCACGGTGCGCGCGCTGGGGTCCGAACTGGACTGCCGGTACGTGCAGACCTTCGCCGAGCCGGACTTCGTGGCGGCGATCGCGCGGGCCGCCGGGTTCTGGGGGTGGAGCGGCCGGACGGCCACGATGCGTGACCTCTTCGGCGACCTGCTGCCCCGCGAAATCCTGGAACGCACCAGCAAAGCGGACTTCACGGGCGCGGTGTTCACCGACCGGACACGCACGTTCGCGCGCGAGTGGACCGGTCGCGGGGTGGACGAGGAGCTGGTGGACCCGGCGGCGCTGCGGGACAACTGGCTCGCGCCGAGCCCGCACGCGCCGTCGATGACGCTGCTGCAGCAGGCCTGGCTGGCGACCAGCGGTTGACTCGCGGAATCCCGCGCGGCGACAGCCGGCGGAGTTCACCGACTCACCGGGACCCGGTGGGGGAGCCCTTCCGCACCTCGCGCAGGGCGTAGGTGAACCGGCTCAACGGGCTCCGGTGCCGGGCGGCCGTGTAGCGAGCGTCCGGGAAGACCAGCGCCCGCAGGTACGCGGGCTTGTCGCGCCACGGCAGGACCCGCAGCGTCGCCACCGCCTGTGCCGCGAACGTCTTGTCCGGTGTCGTGTGCAGGCCGAGCCACGATTCGTCCCGGGCGGACGGTATGTAACCGACCGCCCAGTGGGCCAGCTCGCCCGGGACCTTGATCCCGAGCAGCCGCACCGTGTCGGCCACCGCGGCGGCCACCACCGCCTCTGCACCCCACGACGCGGCCGTCCGCCGCACCGGCTCCGGGTTCCCGTCCACCACCCGCAGCATCTCCGCCACGTCCCGCAGCGAACCGAGCCGCAGCGGCCAGTCCCCGAGTGCGGCGTGGTAGCAGGCGTGCAGGAACCGGTTCGGCAGCGACAACGCCCGCACCGCCCGCCCGCCGATCGCGAACTCCTGCCCCGCGTCCCACACCGCGTCCAGGTCGACCCGCCGCCCCCACGGGCCCAGCACGAACGTGCGGTGCAGGTCCAGCTCGTACCCGGCGGGCGGGCGCAACGTCATGCCCTTGTCGAACCGCCGGTCGAACCCCGGCCGCGGCTCGGCGAGCGTCCGCCGGAAACCCGCCGTCGCGAGCACCGCCACCGTCCGGTCGATGTCCCCGGCCCGCACCAGCACGTCGAGGTCGTTGAACGACCGCAGCGCCGGATCGGGGTAGTCCAGGTGCGCCACGGCCGTCCCCTTCAGCACCCGCGCCTCGATGCCCGCCCCGGTCAGCAGGTCCAGGATCCGCAGCAGCTCGTGCTCCAGCACCAGCACCCGCATCTGGTTGGTGGCGTGCGCGGAGGCCGCCTCCCGCGCCTGCGCACCGGTCGCCGGGAACGCGCCCGCGGCGATCGCCGCGGTCAGCAACCCGGTCATCCGGTGCTTCCGCGCCGCCGCCAGCAGCCCCGGCCAGTCCTCGGCGCGCACCGGTCGCGCCGGCATGGCCCGGTCGGTCCCCGGCAGGCGATACGCCGCGGCGGCGAGCAGCGCCGCCGGGTACTCGCGTTCGTCACACAGCCTGCGGCCCATCCGGCTCTCCGCTCATCCGTCTCCAGATCCGGTCGATCAGCCCCGCCGTCGCCGGGACGACCGCCACCGCGGCGCAGAACCCGCCGATCGTGTCGGTCGCGTAGTGGGCGTTCAGCCCGACCTGCGCCCACGCCGCGTAGGAGCCGGTCACCAGCGCGCACGCCAGCACGACCACCGGACCCGCGCGCCACCGCCGGGCCAGCGGCAGCGCCACCACCAGCGTCACCGCCGTGACGAACGCCGTGTGCCCGCTCGGATAGGACAGGTGGATCGCGTGGATCGTCCGGTCCGTCAACGGTTTCCCGAGCGTGGTCACCGCGACCGTCAGCCCGGGACCGGCGATCGCGAGCGCCAGCACGCGCCAGCGCCGGAGCACCGTGAGCGTCACCGCCAGCAGCACCGTCAGGACCATCGATCCCCTGGGCTCGCCGAAGAAGTCGATCGCGATCGCCGCCGACCAGGCGGCGTCGACCGACTCGGTCGCGGCCGGCTGCACCCACGCGTCGAACCACCCCGGCTCGCTGTGGCCGGTGTAGAGCACGCCCAGCAGCACGACGACCAGCGCGGCGGCGACCGCGACCGGGTTCAGCACCCGTGCCGCGGGGGCGGGCAGCAGCGGTGGGTTCCGCCGCGGCACGAGTGATCTCCGCAGCCCAGTCATCGCGTCCTGGCCAGCAGGATCCAGTCCGCGGTGATCTCGGCCTCCGTGAAGTGCTCGGCGAGGTAGGCGCCGTAGACCTCGCGCAGCGCGGTGACGGTCTCCGCGCAGCAGCCCTGGCCCTCGGTCAGGCGCGGGATCATCACCCAGTCCACGTTGCCGAAGGCCCGGTCCGCGTCCGGGTGCACGGAGCGGTCGAAGCTGATGCCGACGTCCCACCACAGCGGGCCGCCGGTCGCGGGCGGCAGGGACAACGCGAACGAGAACGGGTTCGCCAACGCGATCGTCGCCACCGTGTCCGCGGGCCCGGCGTGCCGCCGCAGCAACGCCACGCCGTCGTTGATCATCGCCGGGACGGCGTTCGCTGTGCGGTACGCGGTCTGCCACTGCGCGTCGGCGGGAACCACGAAGTCCCGCAGGCCCGGAGCGGCCATGCGCTGGCTCGCCGGCGGAGCCGCCACGTAACCGTGCTCGCTCGCGGCGCGGCCCAGCGCCAGGGTGTCCTTCCCGGCGATCGGCCCGGCGGTCGCGGCCACCAGCACCGCCACCCCCGCGAGCACCAGCGCCGGGGTCCGCACCTTCGGCGCGAGGACCACCAGGAGCAGCAGCGGGAGAACCACCAGCGCAGGCAGATCGCCGTGCTCGGCGGTGTTGGCCGAGGCCACCAGCACGCTGGACACCCACACGTATCCGGCGGCCACGGCCGTCTTGAGGATCGGGCGCGAAGGCAGCTCCAGCCGGCGTGCCCGGAGGATCAACGCGACGACGACGGCCGCGGTGAGCAGCAGCACCGGGGCGGTGTAGGCGGCGCTGCGCATCAGCATCCCGAGCCGTTGCCCGCCCTGGGAACCGCCGGCGTGCACGAGGTCGGCGAGGTAGCCGGCGATCCCGATGCCGAACGTCAGCCGCATGACGACCGCGACGCCGAGGAAGGCCGCGACCGCGGCGGCGCCGAACCGGAGGTTGCGGGGCAGCGTGCCCAGCACGAGACCGACCACGACCGCGGCCGCGCCGGCCGCGAAGAAGTTGGCCTTGCAGTAGAACATCAGCCCCAGCAGGAAACCGAGCACGAGCCCCTCGGCGACCACGCGCCGCGTGGTGAGCGGCGCACGCGGCCGGATCAGCACGAGCAGCAGCAGCGTCGCGTACAGCACCCAGCCGTAGCGGTTGTAGAGCATCGCGTACGTGGTGGTCCACGGCGAATACCCGAGCGGGCGGGGCGTGACCACCAGCAGCGCCAGGAAGACCGTGAACCCGGCCGCGTGCACCGCGGGCAGCCGCCGGCGCGCGACGAACCAGGCCAGCGGCGCGGTGATCGCGAGGAAGAGCGCACCGGCGTAGACCACCGCGGTCAGCGACGGGACCGCCTGCACCTTCATCCCCAGGCTGACCAGCCCGTACACCAGCGGCCCGATCGGGTTCTCGAAGTCGGTGCTGGGCACCTGACCCCCGGTCATCCGGTAGGCGCCGTCGAGCAGGATGAACACGTCCCAGGGCGCGGACATCGGCGCCGGTCCGGACCACAGCCACACCCCGCCCAGCCCGGCGACGAGCACGAGCGTCACGACCGGCCAGAGCCAGGGTCGCCGGTCGCGGCGGTCCGCGGGCTCCGCCGCGACGCGCGCGTCGATGGCCGGTTTCGTCATCGGGTCAGCTCCAGATGTCGCGGTGCACGTTGAAGATGACCCGGGACCCGAGCCGCTCCAGTTTGATCGGCAGTTCCTTCATCGTGGCCAGCCGCGAGCGCACCGCCCGCTGGTGTTCCAGGGGGCAGCTGACCAGCAGGAACCCGCCGCCGCCCGCGCCGGTCACCTTCGCGCCGGACGCGCCCGCCGCCAGTGCCGCGTCCACGGCCTCGTCGATCTGCCGGTTCGACACCCCGGACGCGAGCGAGCGCTTGGCCTCCCAGCTCTTGCGCAACGCGGTGCCCAGCGCGGACAGGTCGCCGCCACGCAGGCCGTCCGCCGCCTCGCCCGCGAGGTCGCGCAGCTGGCCCAGCTGCGGCAGCCGGTCGCCGACGTTCGCGTTCTGCTCGCCCAGGATCGTGTTCGCGCTGCGGGTGATGCCGGTGAAGAACAACATCAGCTCGTCCTGCAGCTTCCGCCAGTCCGCGCGCGGCAGGTCGATCCGCTCGACCCCGACCGCGTCGCCGGGCCCGAACTGCAGGTCGCACAGCCCGCCGTAGGCAGCCGCGTACTGGTCCTGCCTGCCGATCGGTTTGCGGCAGCGGTCGATCTCGATCGCGCACGCCCGCTCGGCCAGCTCCGCGGCGGTCACCTGCCTGCCCTGGTAGGCGAACAACGCGTGCAGCAGCCCGACGGTCACCGAGGACGACGACCCGAGCCCGGACCCGGCCGACGGGATGTCGGCCAGCGTGGTGATCTCCACGCCGCTGCGCACCCCGGTCATGTGCATGGCCTCGCGCACCAGCTCGTGCTCCAGGTCCTCGACGCGGGAGACGATCTCCTTGCGCGAGTAGTTGACGTAGATCTCGTCGTCGAAGCGCTGCTTGACCACGACGTAGACGTACTTGTCGATGGCCGCGTTGAGCACCCGGCCGCCGTGCTCGCGGTAGTAGCCGGGCAGATCGGTCCCGCCACCGACGAGCCCGATGCGCAGCGGGGTCTGGGTGATGATCACGACGCTCGCCTGCCTTGCCATTCGTCGCGGGCCCGGTCCAGCGCCGCGGGGGTGCCGATGTCGAGGAACCACGCGTCGCCGAGGGAGACCACGCGCGCGTGCCCGACGAGCTCGGGCAGCAGGTCGTACCCGATGTCGGCGGGCGGCGGCCCGATCAGGTCGAGCACGGCGGGGGAGAACGCGTACATCCCGGCGTTCGCCAGATCACCGGACGGCGTGGCCGGCTTCTCGGTGAAACCCGTGACCAGGCCACCGGAAACGGTGAGGATCCCGCACCGCGTGGGATCGGGGGCGTGGAACACCGACAGCGTGGCGATGGTCCCGCCGGTGCGGTGCGCGTCGATCAGGACCCGCGGGTCGAAGTCGGTGAGGTTGTCCGCGTTGAGGGCCAGGAACATGTCCTCGCCCGCGACGAACGAGCGGTTGGCCCACAGCGTGCCCGCGCTGCCGAGCAGTTCCGGTTCCTCGACGGTGTGCACGACCGGGCCACCGCGCCGGTCCGCCAGGTGCGCCCGCACCAGCGGGGCCAGGTGGTGCAGGTTGACCAGCACCTCGTCCACCCCGGCGGCGGCGAGCGCGTCGAGCCAGATGTCCAGCATCGGCCGCCCGCCGATCTCGACCAGGCACTTGGGCGTGTGGTCGGTGAGGGGCCGCAGCCGCGTCCCCAGCCCGGCCGCGAGCAGGAACGCCTTCACGTCCCCGCCTTGCGCACCACGCCGAGCGACCGCATCTTGGCGTCCGCCTCGGCGAGGATTTCGTCCAGGCCCGGCATGTCCCGCAACCAGTCGGCGTACTCGGCCACGGAGTCCGCGGGAGTCCGCTTCGGGGACCAGCCCAGCTGTGTGAGCGCGTCGATGTCGGAGGTGATGTGCCGGGTGTCGCCGAAGCGGTACTCGCCGCTGATCCGGCCCGGCCGGTCCGATCGGTACTGGCGCCGCACGATGTCGGCGAACTCCTGCGTGGTGTAGCCGGTTCCGCCGCCGACGTTGAAGACTCGCCCGGCGGCGCGGTCGTCGGCGAGCACCAGCACGTTCGCGTCGACCACGTCGTGGATGTTCACGTAGTCGCGGATCGCCTGCCCGTCCTCGTACAGCGTCGGCGCGCCGCCCAGCAGGTAGTGCAGGTTGAAGATGCGGCACGCGCCGGAGTAGGCGTTGTAGACCGACTGCCGCGGGCCCTGCACGATGCTGTAGCGCAACGCGACGGTCGGGATTCCGTAGCGGCGCCCGAGGTTGACCGCCACGACCTCCTCGCCGTGCTTGGACATGCCGTAGGCGTTCTGCGGGTTGGCGATCCGCTCCGGTGTGGGCAGCATCGCCAGCGGCTCGCCGCACACCGCGCAGCCGAGGTCCCAGTGCCCCGCCCGCAACGCCGCCTCGGGCCGCATGTCCGGCGTCTGCTCGCCGTGCGCCGCGCACCGGTAGAGCCCCTCGCCCATCGCGGCCTGCGAGGACGCCACCACGATCCGGGCCAGGTCCAGCTTCTCGGCGACCACGATCTGGTAGATCATCGCCGTGGACGTGACGTTGACGTCGGTGAACTTCGCGAAGTCCGGCAGGTAGTCCTGGTAGGCGGCGAAGTGGTAGACCGCGTCGGCGCGGCGCAGCAGGTTGCGCATCAGATCGCGGTTGCGCACGTCGCCTTCGTAGAACTCCACGCCGGGCGTCAGGTGGTTCGGTTTCCCGTCGCGGTGCACCGGCGCGGCCAGCACGTCCAGCACGGTCACCTCGTGCCCCAGCTCGACGAGCCGGTCGCAGGTGTGCGATCCGATGAACCCGGCGCCGCCGGTGACCAGGATCCTCATCGCGCGTGCACCTCCCGGTACACGTCGAGCGTGCGCGCGGCGGTGGCCGCCCAGGTGAACTCGCCCGCGCGTTCCGGTCCGCGGGCGCGCAGCCGCTCGCCCTCCGGGCCGCAGGCCTTGACGATCGCGTCGGCGATCGAGCCGGAGTCCGCCGGGTCGGCCAGCAGCGCCGCCCCGCCCGCGGTTTCCGGCATCGCCGTCACGTTGGAGGTGACCACCGGGCACGCCGAGGCCATGGCCTCCAGGATCGGCAGGCCGAACGTCTCGTTGTGCGACGGGTACACGAACACGTCGGCCGCGCGGTAGAAGTGCACGGTCTCCTCCAGCGGCACCCCGCCGACCCACACGATGTCGCCGGCCACGCCGAGCCGCGCGGCCAGCGCCTTGAGTTGCCCGACGTACTCCACGTCCCGGCCGGGGCCCACGACGACCAGCTGCCGGTCCCCGAGGTCGGATTTCGCTGCGGCGAACGCGCGGATCAGGCCCTCGCAGTTCTTGTACGGCCACAGCGACGACACGAACAGCACGAACTGCCTGGTCACGCCGTAGCGCCGGGACACGTGGGCGAACGCCTCGTCCCGGTCGCCGGGGCGGAACAGGTCGTGGTCCACCGCCTCCGGGATGAGCCGGATCTTCGCCGGATCGACGTCCAGGTACTGCCGCACCTCGTCGACCAGGCTGCGGGAGTTGAGGATGATCGCGTCGGCCAGCCGCGCCGTGCGCGGGTAGCTCAGCTGCCGGTACAGCCGCGCCGGCGGTGAGATCGCGTGCGGTGTGGTGTACGCGTGCAGCGTCTTGATGTGCACGACGAGCTTCGGCGCCGACTTCACGATCGGCGCCATCAGCGTGTTCAGCACGTCGATCCCGCTCAGCGGCAGCCGCACCGGCGAGTACAGGTGCTCCGACAGCGTGCGCAGGTTGCGCTTCTCGTTGGACCACGGATAGGTGATGTACTCGACGCTCGACCCGTAGTCGTGCGTCGGCCGCGACTTCGGGCTCACCATGAGGTGGAACGACTCGCCGTCGCGGAGCAGCTCGGTCATCTCGGGGATGACGCGCGTCCAGAACCAGTGCGCGCCCGAGGGGTTGACCGGATCGTCGGTGAGCAGGTTGATCGCGACGCGCATGCGGTCAGAATGTCTGCGAGACAACGGCATCTGGGGTCATCCTCGACTGTCGGACGTACTGGGCCAGCAGGTGCATGCACGCCTGGTGGGCGTCTTCGACGACGCCGTAGTTGGCGGAGTCGACGTGGATGGAGACCTCGGCGCGGCGTCGCGCGGGCCCGCCCTCGAACCCGGTGAGCGCGATGGTCGGCATGTCGTGCGCCGCCGCCCAGTCCAGTGCCCGCACGATGTTCGGCGACCGGCCCGAGGACGAGATGACGATCAGCACGTCGCCCGGCCGCGCCTGGGACTGCAACTGGTACTCGAAGACGTGCTCGTAGCCCAGGTCGTTGGCGATCGCGCTGAACAACTCCACGTTCGTGCTCAGGCTCTGCACCCGCGTGGTGACGCCGGTGCCGTTGCGGATGCCCTTCACGTGGTCGCATTGCAGGTGGTTGGCGATCGACGCGGACCCGCCGTTGCCGCACGCGAACACCGCCGAATCGCGGTCGTAGGCGGCGTTCAGGACGGTCGCCGCGCGGCTGACCTGTTCCAGGTCCACGGTGGCGAAGGCGCGCGCCAGCTCGGCGACGTAGGCGCCGCCGTAGGAGTCGGCGCGGTGGAACTTCGCGGCCGGGAACTTCGGCGCCTTCTCCTGATGCGGCGCCGGGACGGTGCTGCCACCGAGGATGAACCGCACGGCGGCAGCGAGATCGGGGAACGTGTCGACACCCGTCACCGCCGAGCCGGGCGGCCCGACGTGCAGCGGCTTGGCGCCCACCGCCCGCGCCAGCCCGACGTCGGCCGGGCTGTCCCCGACCACCCAGGACGCCGCCAGGTCCAGGTCCAGCGCCTCCGCGGCGGCCAGCGCCATGCCCGGCCCGGGTTTGCGGTCGGCGCTGCGCCGCGCGAACGCCTCCACGATGCCGTCCGGGTGGTAGGGGCAGAACAGCCACAGGTCGACGTGCGCGCCGTGCCGCGCCAGCTCGGCGATCATGTGCTTGTGGACCTGCTCCACGTCGGCGATGCCGTAGTACCCGCGGGCCACCCCGGCCTGGTTGGTGACCACCGCGACCGGGATGCCGGCGCGGTTGAGCGCGGCGATGGCCGCGATGGACCCGTCGATGAACTCGACCCGGTCGACCGAGCCGACATATCCGCTGTCGACGATGATCGTGCCGTCGCGATCGAGCAGAACCCCTGGCTGGCTCACGGTCGACCACCTCTCTGAGATGACTTGAGGTCGCGCGCGGGCCCGGGCGCGTTACGGTTTCCGGCCGGTGGAGTGCTCATTCCACAACCGTCCTTTGTGGAGCGGCGCGCGGGGCGGACAGCAGCGCCGCCGCGACGAAGAGGTGCAGCAGGTACGGCGAGGCGTCGCCCACCCCGACCTCGGTGTAGGAGGCGACCAGGCAGTAGGTGATCAGGAAGATCGCGTACGCCCGGGCCGGTGAGGGCGGGCGGGACAGCGCGACGATCACCAGCGTCAGCAGGAACAGCCCCACCAGCACGATGCCCAGGTAGCCCTGCTCGTGGTAGACCGCCAGCCAGCCGCTGTCGATCGGCAACCCGTTGAAGGACTTGTTGGACAACCCGGTGCCGAAGACCTGCTCGAACCAGCTGCGTGGTTCCTGCAGCAGCGCGTCCCACACTTTCGTCCGCCCGGTGAGGTTGCTCAGCGCCTCGTCGTCCTGCCCGCGCAGCAACCACGTCTGCACCAGCGGGCCGAGCGGGATCGCGGCCAGCGCGACCGCGCCCGCGCAGAGCGTGAAGATCTTGCGGGCCCGGACGCTGGTCAGGAACAGCGACAGGCCGGCCACGAGCAGCCCGGCGACCAGGCCGAGCAGCGCCGTCCGGGTGTGGCTCAGCAGCAGCATCGCGAACGCGGGCCCGGCGATGAACGCCACGCTGCGGCCGTCGGTGTGGCGGTTCACCCACAGCAGGACGACCAGCCCGGCGACGACCGCGCTGTAGGCGCCGACCTGCGGCGCGGTCATCGGCCACAGGGTTCCGCTGAGGCGGCCGTCGTTGCTCGCGGGCAACGCGTTGCCCGGCGAGATGAACAGGCCGACCGCGACCGGGACCAGCACCACGATGAGGGCCCGCAGGTGCAGCCGCACGAACCGGATCGCGTGGTCCATCCACGGGCTGATCAGCCACAGCGTGGCGACGAACAGGGTCAGCCGGAAGCAGCGGAACAGCGAGCCGTAACCGGCCTCCAGGCGGGCGCTGCCCGCGATGCTCGCCGCCAGGAGCAGGGTGAGCAGGAACAGGAACGCGCTCGGCCGGATCCGCACGCGCGGGTTGGTGATCAGCGCGAGGCCGAACGCGGCCACGATCGCCCCCATCGTGACCACCTGCACGACGGTCCGCGGCAGGGTGATCAGCAGTTGCCCGCCCTGCGAGCCGAGCGTGTTGAACACCAGCAGCGCCCAGATCGCCGGCAGCAGGCGGGGGAACGCCTCCTGGCCGGGCTTCTCCGGCGCCGCGCGGGGCCGGACGGTGTCGATGCTCATCAGCCACCCGCCCTGAGCGTGAACGTGCTGCCGGTGTCCTGCTGGTAGGGCGGCGCCTGCCAGGCCACGGTGTCCAGGACGCCCTCGGTGTCGACCGCCATGAAGCTCCACGGCCCGGCGTAGGTGTTGTCGTGCCACCGGTTGTCCTGCCCGAACGTGATCGCCTGCCGGATGACCTCGGCCTTGTACGGCGACCAGTCCGGGTAGGTGCCGTAGTTGGACAGCACCGCCATGCGCCCGCACATCGCCCGGCACCCGATCACCACCGGGTCGAAGGCGAACCGGTTGCCGTGGATGTCGACGCGCTGGGTCTTCCAGCGGCAGTCGGAGTACAGCGGTTCGCCGGCGATGGCGGGCTGGGCGCACGTCGCGGCGTCCGGGACCAGCCGGGTGCAGTAGCCGGTCGAGGTGTTCGCCGCGCTGTTGCAGAAGCGGTCGGCGTTCTCCCACAGGGTGATCCCGGACCAGTTGTCGGTCAGGTCGTTGCCGGTGATCTCGATCTTGTCGGTGCGCGCCGGGACCCGCGGTTCCCCGCCGGATTCGGAGATGTAGATCGTCGCGGCGGGGAAGGTGTCGCCCTTGTCGACGAAGGAGCGGCCCTCGACCCAGTTGTTGCGGCGGATCGCGTTGTTCCGGATGACCGCGTTGTAGCTGGTCTCGTAGATGATCGCGGCGCCGCCGTTGCCCTCGATGACGTTGCCCTCGATCAGGAAGTCGTTGTTGTTGGTGTCCGCCCACAGCCCGACGCCCTGGTTGCCGTGCACCCAGTTGCCGCGCACGTCGGCGCCGTTGACCGCCCAGAACTTGATGCCGCCGGTGCAGCCGCAGCCCTCGTAACGGGCCTCCAGGTTGTCGGTGTTGTTGCCGGTGATCTCGTTGCCCTCGACGACGAGCCCGGTGATGGTGTCGCCGGCCTGGTAGGCGTTCATCGCGTACTGGCCGTTGGCGCGCAGGCAGTTGGCGCGCACCTGCTGCCGCGCCCCGGCCATCAGCCCGGCGCCGCGGTTGTCCTCGATGGTGTTGTGCTCGATGATCCAGCCGTCGCCGGAGTCGTGGTTGACCACGCCCTCGTTGAGCGGCGCGTCGAAGCCGGTGACCACCAGGTGGCGGATCGTCACGTCGGAGGCGGTGCCCGCGAACGCGTACCGGTTGACGCCGCGGCCGTCGAACACCGCGCCGGGGGCGCCGAGGTAGGTGTTGCCGGTCCGCGGCTGGACCTGGTCGTACTGGTCCTCGCCGAGCACGTGCTTGCCCGGGGCCAGCCAGAACGTGGTGCCCGGCGGGTTGTCGGCGGTCTTGATCGCCAGGTCGTTGACCAGGCCCGGGTCCACGACGACCGCCCCGGCGGGGGGCGTGGCCGGACCGGGTGCCGCGTTGCCGCACACCGCCGCCACCTGGTTCGGCACGCCCTCCTGCGCGGTGGGGGCCGCGGTCGGACCGGACGTGCACGCGGGCACCGCCAGGAGCGCCAGGGCCGGCAGCACCCGGCGGAGTCGGGTCGTCGTTCGTGCGGGCACGGCGTTGCCACCTCCGGCTAGTGGGCGAAGCGCAGCAGGGTGGTGAGCGCGCCACCGCGCCCGGCCAGTCCACTGCCGATCAGGGTCGTGGCCGGTTCGCGGCGGCCGTAGCCGGGCGAGTACCAGCCGAGCGGCGGGGCGGTCTGCCCGTGGTGCGCGGTCCAGGTGAGCCCGGCGGGCAGGTCGAGGACGGCGGCCTGCTCGCGGCCGCCGGAGGTCCAGGTCAGCACGGCCGCGTGCCCGGTCAGTTCGGCCGAGACGCGGGGGCCCAGGTGGAACGCGAGCCGCGCCGGGTGGTGCCGGCCGGCGGTGATCTCGTCGGTGATCCGCAGCTCACGCGCGCCCGGGTCGAGTTCGACGGTGCGCCGGTGCACGGCCGGGCGGTAGCCGTCGTGCTCGGCCGACCACCGCAGCACGCCGGCGCCGGGCGTGGCCAGCACGCGGGTCGTCGCGTGCCGGGTCCACAGGAACGGGCCGCCCGAAGTGGACTGGTCGGTGTCGTCCAGCTGCACCGTGTTGTGGCCCAGCGTGGACCGGAAGTAGGCGCGCCACTCCGGTTCGCCGTGGTAGCAGTAGGTGCCCGGGTCGGCGAGGATGTCCACGCCGTCGTGCCGCACCTCGACCGACAGCGCGTCGGCGTGCGCGTGCGCGGCGATCGACAGGAACCCGTGCGGGCCGCCGTCGCAGCGGCACCAGATCTCGCCGCGGCCGTCGCCGGGCGGGGTGCGCAGCAGCGTCAGCCCGGCGTCGGCGAAGTGGTCCGGCCGGGTGCGTGGCCGGTCCGCCGCCTCGAACCGGCCGGCGAGCGCGGCGAGCAGCGGCGTGCGAACGTCGCCGCCGCGCGGGCTCGGCCACCAGTCCAGGCGCCCGAACAGGGCGTCCCCGGTCGCCAGCAGCGACGACCAGCGGTCGGTGCCGCGGCCGTCGAGGACCAGCCCGTGCCCGTCGTCGCCGTCGCCCTGCCGCGGCGGGTGCAGCCGGACGTCGACGACGGCCGCGAGCGCGTCGGTCATGCGCAGCAGCGTGCGCCACAGCGAGTCCGGCACGGCCGCCCCGGCCTCGGCCGCCGCGGCCAGGCCCAGCTCCAGGACCAGGCCGTGGTACTCGGTGGCCAGCTCGCGGTTCAGGCCGGAGCCGAAGGTGTTGGCGGCCAGGTGCTCGTCGAGCGACCGCAGCGCGGCCGATCGCCAGCCGGCCGACTCGGGGAACCACGGGAACGCGCAGGACGCGGCCAGCTGCCCGAGCGCCTCGGCGATGACGTGGTTGTTCGCCGACGAACCGCGGCTCGGGAAGGTCGCCAGCCACCGCTGGTGGTGCCAGATCTGGTGCAGCGCCTCGGGGTTGTCCTCGAACAGGCCGGCCGCGCCGGGCCAGCCGTGCAGCAGCCGCCGCACCCACACCCAGGACAGCAGCCGGATGCCCAGCTCGATCCCGCTGACCCAGTGCACGCTCGTCATCGGCGCGTTGGCCGCCCACCAGGACTTCAGGTGGTCGGCGACCCGCTCGGCGTAGCGGTCGTCACCGGTGAGCGCGTAGGCCGTGGCGAGCACGGTGAGGTGCTGGTGCCGCGACGGCTCCCAGATCTGCTTGATGTCGCCCACGACGTCCTCGTGCCGGTACGGGATGTCGAAGGCGAACGTGTCGGCAGGCGCCCGCCGCCCGGTCTTCGGATCGGCCGACCAGTCCGGGTTCACCAGGTCGTCGCGCGGCACCCCGAAGTACTCGGCTCGGCCGTCCAACAGCCGGTCCGCGGTCTCCAGCACGCGTGCCCGCGCGTCCGGCGGCACCCGCACGTCCTCGGGCAGCACGGCGGTGAAGCGGCGGCCGGGCAGGGGAGTGGACGCCTCCGGCAACGCGCGCCGCAGCTTGCGCCGGTTCCGCACGTCCGCGGCCCGCCCGGCGACTTCGCGCGGGCCCATCCGCGACAGCCGCCGCAGGTACCAGCCGGGGTCCATCATGCCGACGTCCCGATCCGGACCGGCGCGCCCGTGGCCAGGCTGGTCCGCACCGCGAGCGTGGCCAGCGTGGTCGCGACCAGCGACTCCAGCGGCACCGGCATCGGGCCGCCCGAGGTGACCGCGGTGACGAACGCGTCCAGCTCGGCGTGCTGGCCCTTGTCGCGGCCCTTCGGGATGCGCGAACTGGTCCAGCGCTTGCGCGCGTACACCGAGGCGCGGGCGAAGTCGTCGAACTTCAGCACCTTGCCGTCGGCGACGACGTCCAGCGTCTCCTTGGGGAAGCTCGCCGGACCGCTGGTGGCGTAGCTGATCGCCGCGGTCGAGCCGTCCGGGTAGCGCAACAGGATCTGCAGGTCCTGCTGGTCCGGCGTGGCGCAGGCGTAGACCGACACCGGGTCGGCGCCGAGCAGCCAGCTCACCGTGTCGATGAAGTGCCCGCCCTCGCCGTCGAACCGGGTGCCC
This sequence comes from Amycolatopsis ruanii, assembly GCF_003385175.1. Lineage (NCBI taxonomy): Bacteria > Bacillati > Actinomycetota > Actinomycetes > Pseudonocardiales > Pseudonocardiaceae > Amycolatopsis > Amycolatopsis ruanii. Next base: position 27,038 of record NZ_PQHY01000038.1, on the reverse strand, counting down.
TCGGAGCCGGCCTGGCTGTACCAGCTGCCGTGGTCCAGGCGGCCCGCGTTCACCAGGTACCGCACCGACGCCGGGCCGATGCGCCTGCCGAAGTGGCTCGTCGCCTCGTGCAGCAGCGGCGCGAACCGGCGGTTGAACCCGACCTGCAGCCGGTCGTTGCCGGACTCCTCGACCGCGCCCAGCACCTTGCCCAGCTCGGCTTCGGTGAGCGCCAGCGGCTTCTCGACGAACACCGCCTTGCCGGCCAGCAGCGCGCGCCGGGTCAGCTCGGCGTGCGAGCTGTGCCGGGTCACCACGAACACCGCGTCGATGCCCGGGTCGGCCAGTGTGGCGTCCACATCGGTGGACGCCTCGGCGAACCCGAACTTGCGCTTGGCGTTCGCGCCCGACAGCGACGACGTGGTGACCACGCGGCGCAGCTCGACGTCCTCGCGCTCGGCCAGGTGCGGCAGCAGCATCGAGGACGCGTAGTTGCCCGCGCCGATGAACGCGGTCCGCACCCTGCCCATCCGCCGGGACGTGCGAATCGAGGCCGGGACCCGCGCGGTCAGCTCCGGTTCGGCGACGCCGGTGTCCACGCCCGGGTACCGGAACAACACGGCGACGGCCTTGAGCTCGCCCTCGTTGAGCCTGCGGTAGGTCTCCACCGCTGTGGCGAAGTCCGCGACGTGCGAGACCAGCGGTTCGACGTCCACCCGGCCACGCGCGATCAGGTCGAGGAAGCATTCCAGGTTGCGGCGCTCGGTCCAGCGCACGTAACCGATCGGGTAGTCGCGGCCGTCCAGTTCGTACTCCGGGTCGTAGCGGCCCGGGCCGTAGGAGCGGGAGAACCGGACGTCGAGTTCCTTTTCGTAGTAGGCGTTCCACGGCAGGTCGAGGCGGCACTTGCCGATGTCGATCACCCGGCCGCGGTCGCGGGCGAGCTTCGCGGCCAGCTCGACCGGCTCGTTCGTGCTGCCGCCCGCCGCGAGGTACACCTGGTCGACGCCGTACCCACCGGTCAGCTCACCGACGGCGATCGCCACGTCGCCGGAACCGGGATGCCCGCACACGGACGCGCCCAGCCGCTCGGCCAGCGCGCACCGCTCCTGGTCCGGATCCACCCCGACCACCCGCACCCCGGACGCGGCCAGCAGTTGCACGACCAGCTGCCCGATCAGGCCCAGCCCGGTGACCAGCGCCGTGTCGCCGAGCTGCGGTTCGCCGCGCCGGACGCCCTGCATGGCGATCGCGCCGACGGTCGCGAACGACGCGTGCCGCGGCTCGACCCCGGCCGGCACGCGCACGTAGAGGTTCTTCGGCACCCAGTTCAGCTCGGAGTGCAGCGCGTGCTCGTTCCCGGCGCAGGCGACCAAGTCGCCGACGGTGACGTCATCGATCCCGGCGCCGACCTCTTCGACCACGCCGCACAGCGAGTAGCCGAGCGGGGTGTAGGAGTCGAGCCGGTTCATCACCTTGCGATAGGTGGCGCCGACGCCGTTGGTCGCGACGCTCTGCACGACCTTCGCGACCTGGTCCGGCCGCGACCGCGCCTTGCCCAGCATCGACATGCTCGCCTCGGACACCTTCATCATCTCGGTGCCGGTGGAGATCAGCGAGAACGCGGACCGCACGAGCACGCCGCCCGGCTTGCCCGCCGGCGTCTCGACGTCCAGCAGCGCCAGCTCGCCGCTCTTGTAGTTCTGTACGACCTGCTTCACCAGGGCTCCTCACGCTGCTCGCTCGGCCGCACCGGCTTCGGTCGCGCCGCGGTACCAGTACTCCAGGGTCAACACGTGCCAGAGGTGCTTGGACCGGTCCTCCCGCCCCGCGGCGTCCTCGTCGACGAGCCGCTGCAACGCATCACGCCGCAGGAAACCCGAGTTCACGAGAACGCCGTCGTGCACGACCTCACGCACCAGCGGCGCCAGATCGCGGCTCATCCACGCCCGCAGCGGGGCGCTGAACAGGCCCTTCGGCCGGTGGACGATCTCCTTCGGCAGGATCGACAGCGCGGCTTCCTTCAGCGCGGCCTTGCCCTGCCGCCCGGCGATCTTGCGGTTGCCGGGCAGGCTGAACGCGGCCTTGACCACCTCGACGTCCACGAACGGCACGCGCACCTCGGTGGAGGCGGCCATCGTGGCGCGGTCGGTGTAGGTCAGGTTCAGGCCGGGCAGGAACATCCGCGCGTCGGCCAGGCACATGCGGTTGACGAAGTCGTCGAGCAGGTTGTCGTGGTAGGTGTCGGCGTGCTCGGTGAGCACGTCGTCCACGGCTCCGGCCAGGTCGGGGGCGACCAGGCCGGCCAGCTCGTCGCGGTCGTACATCGTGTAGCTGCGCCGGAACGCGGTCTCCTCGGGCAGCTCGGCGAAGGACAGGAACCGCTTCGCGAAGCGCACGGACCGGAACCCGCGCCGGGACGTGGCCACCGGCAGACGGTCCACAAGGGACTCGATCGGCCGCCGCACCCCGCCCGGGATCTTCTGGTACCGCAACGCGATCAGGTTCGCCAGGTGCTTGCGGTAACCGGCGAACAGCTCGTCCGCGCCCATCCCGGACAGCATCACCTTGACGCCCGCCTCGCGCGCGGCCAGGCAGATCAGGTAGCTGTTGATCGCGGCCGGATCGCCGATCGGCTCGTCCAGGTGGTAGGTCAGGTGCGGCAGCAGGTCCTGCACGTTCGGCGCGATCTCGATCTCGTGCAGGTCCACGCCGAACCGTTCGGCCACGATCCGCGCGTACCGCAGATCGTCCGGCATGGCCTCGAACTTCGCGTCCTCGGCGCGGAACCCGATGGTGTAGGCGGAGATGCCGGGCGAGTCTTGGGCCGCCAGCGCGGTCAGGTAGCTGGAGTCCAGGCCGCCGGACAGGAACGTCGCCACCGGCACGTCGGAGAGCAGGTGCTTGCCCGTGGAGTCCTCGACGACCGCGGCGAGGTCGGCGGGCGGGCCGTGCTGCGCCTCGGTGGCGACGTCCCGCAGGTTCCAGTACCGGCCGGTGTCGACGCGTCCGTCCGCGCGACATCGCATCCAGGTGCCCGGCGGCAGCTTGTGCGCCTCGCGGAACGCGCACCGGCTGTCCGGAACCCAGTAGTACAGCAGCGACGCGACCAGCGCGGTCTCGTCGACGTGCAGCCCGCCGATCTCCCCGGCCAGCGCCTTCAGCTCGGAGGAGAACGCGATTCCCCCACCGCGGCGCACGTAGAACAGCGGCTTGATGCCCAGCTGGTCGCGGGCCAGGAACAGCTCCCCGGTGCGCTCGTCGAAGATCCCGAACGCGAACATGCCGCGCAGCCGGGGCAGGCACTGCACACCCCAGCGCCGCCACGCCTCCAGCAGGACCTCGGTGTCGGAGGTGCCGCGGAACCGCACGCCCTTGCTCACCAGCTCGGCCCGCAGCTCGGGGGCGTTGTAGAGCTCGCCGTTGTAGGTCAGCGCGAGGCCGCCGGAGACCATCGGCTGCGCGCCCGTCTCGGACAGGTCGATGATGGACAGCCGGCGGTGGCCGAGGTGCACGTCACCGTGGTCGTAGCGGCCCTCGCCGTCCGGACCGCGGTGGGACAGGCGCTTGGTCAGCCGGTCGGTCAGCGGGCCGCCGTCGGGCCAGCGAAAGGTTCCTGCGACACCGCACATGGTCAGCCTTCGCGATCGAGGGGCCGCTTGCCGTTCACATGTGCCTCCGTGTTCTCGGCCGGCGTGACCGGGGTGAATTCCTTGGTCGGCAGCTCGGCGTGCACCGGCTGCAGCGTCGCGGTCCGCTCGCCGGCGGCGGCCGCGGGCAGCGGGGCGAACCAGGTCGTGGGGTGGTCGTCGACGTTCGCGCTGCCGTTGACCCGTCGTGCCTCGGCGAAGGTGGCCCGGCCCCGCAACGCGGTGTGCAGGCCGTCCCACAACGTGCCGTCGGTGCGGTCCCGCGGATCCGGCGCGACGAGCACGATGCCGATGACCGGGATGCCCAGATCGGCCAGCTGCCGCGCGACGGTGTGCAGCCAGAGCGTGCTGGCCTTGCCGGCGCGGACCACCAGCACGGTCTCCGCGCCCAGCCGGCGCAGATCGGTCCACGCCGTCCCCGGCGACACGGACCCCACGCCGATGCGCAGCCCGTCGTCCAGTCGTTCGCTGCCGTCCACGACCGGCACCGCCGGTGCCTTGCCCGCCACCGCGGTCAGGTCGCGGTGGGGGAGGTCGTCGACGAGCACGACCTTCGTGTCCTTCGCCAGGTACTTCGCCACTTCGAGGGCGAGCGTGGCGGCCACCCGGGGACAACCCAGCTCGAGCACCGACACCGGACCGCCCTCGGCGGTCACCGCACGGGCGACCGTCGCCGCGACCCGGGCCCGCTGCGCGTCCGACCGGGCGTACCGCAACCGGCGCGGCTGCGGCAGTTCACCGATGACCGACGCGCCCAGCTCGGTGGAGATGTCGCGGCGCAGCACCGGGCGGTCCCGCACCACGCCGAGCACCGCGGCCAGCGCGAGCCCGGCGAACAGGCCGAACCCGCCGCCGATCCCGCCGGTGGTCACGGCCGAGGCGAGCACGGACGACCCGACCGCGCGCGGGCCGTCGACGATCTGGGTGCCCGCACCCAGCTGCGGCTCGCCGATCCGCGCCTCGTTGGCCCGTCCGGTGAAGTCGGAGACGCGCGAGGCCAGGTCCGCGCGCTGGGCGTACAGGGACTGCAGCTCGGCGGGGCCGACGCGGCTGTTGCGGCCGGACGCCTCGACGATCTGCACGTCCACCTGGTTCAGCTCGCGCTGCAGATCGTCGCGCTGGTCGAGCAACGCCTGCGCCTCGGCGTCGGCGGCCGCCTGCAACCGCTGCCGGTGATCGGCGATGAACGCGTCGGCCAGCGCCTGCGCCCGTGCGAGCGCGTCGCGGTAGGTCGGCGCGGTGACCGTCACCTGCATGATGTTGTTCGTGACGCCCTCACCGCTGTAGGTCGTGAGGAACTGCTCGGGCGAGGCCGTCGAGTTCAGCGCCGTCAGCGCGGCACCGGCGATCCGGCTCGTCTCCAGCACGGCGACGTCGGTCTGGATCAGGCTCTTGCTGTCGTTGGGCTGGTCGGCCGCGTGCAGCACGATCAGCTGGGTCACCGCGGTCGGCTTCTGCGGCGTCAGGAACGCGAACGCCGCACCCGCGAGCAGGCCCAGGACCGCGGTCGACACCCACAGGCGGCGACGGCGGCGGATCGCGGTGAGCAGGCGGTGGAGGTCGATGAGCGGCTGGGCCGCCGGTGGACGGTCGGTCGTCGTCATGCCGAACCTGCCAATGCGTCGTTCTCGATCAGCTCATCGACCGGCCGCCGGGACGCCCGCACCGGGTGCGCGACGACCGTGCCGAGCACCCGCAGACCGGCGTCCGTGCACGCGGTGGCCAGCGCCACCAGCTCCCACCCGGTCCGGGTGCCGGTGCCCTGGACCACCACGGCGCCGGACGCGTCGTCGACGGTGGGCACGGTGGGCCGCCGGGCGCTGGTCACGACGATGCGGAGTTCCGGTCCGCTCGCGGCCGCCGCCAGCTGCGTGGCCGCGGCCCGCCCCGCCGGGTCGTCGTCCGCGACGACCAGGACCACCAGCGGCTCGTCGTGCAGGCGGGACAGCGCCCGCCGGTAGCGGATCTCCCGGCTGGCCTGGTCGACGGACGGCAGCAGGTCGGGTTCGTTCCACGGCCGGTCGGTGCCCAGCCAGCGCGACCAGCGGTGCCGCGGGGCGCCGGACGGCAGGTGCCCGCCGCGCTCGACCGGCACGTCGACACTGCCCAGCACCGGGCCGCCCACCGCGGCGCCGATCTCGCTCTCGTCCCGTAACCGGCGGTCCGCCCGCGCGCCGATCAGGTGACCGAGCACGCCGAGCAGGAAGAACGCGAGCGCGCCGCCGCCGACGAACTGCGCCATCGTCGGCGCCGCCGGGCTGACCGGGCGCTGCGCGGGGCCCATCACGATGGTCTTGGTCTGGCTGATCGTCTCGTCGGTCTGGTCCAGCTTGAGCATCGCGTCGGCCAGGTCGTTGCGCAGCTGCTCCAGCTGCGTGCGGACGTCGACGCTTTCCACCGACAGGGTGCGCACCGACCCCGCGAGGTCGGTGATGCGGTCGTTGGTCTCCTGCACCTGCCGGCGCAGCGCGTTCGCCTGCTCCTGGGCCACCTGGCTCGCCGCGTCCGCGGTGCCGCCGAAGAGCTGCGCGGTGTAGGCGACGTAGGCGGCGGCGACTTCGTCGGCGAGAGCCTGCGCCTTCTCCGGGGTGTTCGCGGTGGCCGCGATCTGGACGATGTTGGCCTGGTTCGCCCCGGCCTTCACGGTGCCGCGCAGCTCCTCGCCGCTCACGCCCCAGCCCAGCGCCTGGGCGGCGCGGTCGAGGACGACCGAGCTGCTGGCGACCTGCGCCTCGGTGAGGAGTTCGCTCTCGTCCCGCGAGCCCTGCAACAGAACGCTGGTGGTGGTCCGGTAACCAGGGGAGAACAGCATGGAGGCGCCGGCCCCCACCAGGGCGCCGAGCACCGCCAGCGCCACGAGCACGCGCCACCGGTTGCGCAGGATCCGCCCGATCGTGGACAGGCGGACGGTGTCGTCACCCAATGCGGGCCCCCTCGAACGAACCACGGACGCCGACGGCGCCGGGATGGATGGCCTTTCACAAACAGGTCGCGGCGATTCCCGGATTGGTTACCGGCTTTCCCAAAATGCGACCAGGCGTTTTTCCGACCAGGATTTCCGGGTGCCGGTCGGCAATTCACCGACCGGTCGCTGAGTAGGCGGCGAGCAGCGCCCGCGCGGAATTGGTCCAGGACAACGGGCCGGCGACGCGGGCGGCGCCGAGTTCGCCCATGCGGACCCGCTCGGCGGGGTCGTCCAGCAGGCGGGCGGTGAGCTTGGCGAATTCGAGTTCGTCGTTGGCCGGTGCGTACACGGCCGCATCGCCCGCGGAAACCCGCGCCTCCCGCAGGTCGAACGACACGATCGGCCGGCTCATCGCCATGTACTCCATGATCTTGTTCATGGTGGACATGTCGTTGAGCGGGTTCGACGGGTCCGGCGCGAGGCAGACGTCCGCTGTGGACAGATAACGCACCAGGTCCGCATCCGGGATGCGGCCGGTGAACTCGACCCGGTCGTCCAGGTGGAGGTCTTTCGACAGCGCGACCATCGCCTCGAACGCGTCCCCGGAGCCGACGAACACCGCGTGCCAGTCGGTGCGGCCGAGGTCGTCGCGTAGTTTCGCGAGCGCGCGCAGGGCGTAGTCGACCCCGTCCTGCGGGCCCATCACGCCCAGGTAGCAGAGCAGGTGCGGCTTGCCGCGCTTGAGGTCCGGCTCCGGCGGAACCCGGTGGAAGCGGTCCACGACCGGGGCGCTGCGGACGACGAACACGTCCTCGGGCCGCTTGCCGCCGCGGGTGAGGGCCACGTCGCGGTAGCTCTCGTTGGTCGAGATCACCACGTCGGCGGCCCGGAAAGTGGCGCGTTCCAGGGCGCACACGCCGCGGTAGAGCAGGTCCCTGCCGCGGTCGAAGCGGGACAGGTACAGCTCGGGCACCAGGTCGTGCTGGTCGAAGACGAACTTCGCGCCCCGCCGCTTGAGCATCCGGGCGACGAGGAAGAGCAGGTCGGGCGGGTTGCACGCGTGCACGACGTCGACCGGGCCGATCTTGCGGGCCAGCCGGAACGTGTGCCGCAGCGCGGAGCCGTACTCGCGCAGGTAACCGGCCGGCCCGCCGGTCGCCGCGGTCAGCGGGTAGCGGTGGATGTGCACGCCGTCGAGGACGACCTCCGGTTCGGTGTCCCGTTTCGTCCCTTGTGGACAGATGACGTGCACCTCCCACCCGGCGTCGCGCAGGGTGGTGCTTTCCTGCCAGACCCGCCGGTCGAAGGGCACGGACAGGTTCTCGACGAGGATCAGTGCTTTACCAGGCAAGGCCGACGTATCCTTCTTCGGTGCGGCGCACGGCCGCGTCGGGCAGGCGGACGAGGTCGATCAGCGTGCGGTCGCCGGCCTTCGACAGCGCGGCGAGCACGGCCGGGTCGGTGCTGCCGATCAGGCACACCTCGGCGTGGCCGAGCACCTCGTCCACGGAGCCGGCGAGCAGCTGGCCCAGGTGCGGCAGGCGGCTTTCGATGTACTCGCGGTTGGCGCCCATCAGCCGGGACAGGCTCACGTTCGCGTCGTAGATCTTGAGGTCGTAACCCTTGCCCAGCAGGCGTTCGGCGAGTTCGACGAGCGGGCTCTCGCGCAGGTCGTCGGTGCCCGGCTTGAACGACAGTCCGAACAGGCCGATCCGCCGCTTGCCGGTGCGGGCGACCAGGTCGAACGCGCGTCGCAGGTGTTCCTCGTTGGACGGCAGTACGTGCGCGAGCAGCGGCACCGACACGTCGGCGCGGTGCGCGGCGTAGACCAGGCCGCGCAGGTCCTTGGGCAGGCACGAGCCGCCGAAGGCGAAGCCGGGGCGCAGGTAGGCGGGGCTGACGTTGAGCTTGCGGTCGGCGAGGAACACGTCCATCACGCGGTGCGAGTCGAGGCCGAGGGCGCGGCAGATGGCGCCCAGCTCGTTGGCGAAGCCGATCTTGAGGCCGTGGAAGGCGTTGTCGGCGTACTTGGTCATCTCGGCGACCGGGATCGGCACGCGGAAGACGTCCCCGGGCAGGCCCTCGTACAGCTCGGCGACGGCGTCGCCGCTGGCGGTGTCCAGCTCGCCGATCACGGTTTTGGGCGGGTCGAAGAAGTCCTTGACGCTGCTGCCTTCCCGGAGGAACTCGGGGTTGACGGCGACGCCGAAGTGCACGCCCGCGGTGCGGCCCGAGGCCTTCTCCAGGATCGGTACCAGCAGGTCGAGGCAGGTGCCGGGCAGCATGGTGCTGCGGAATACGACCGTATGCCGACCGGTCTTGCCGGCGAGCGCGCCGCCGATCTCCTCGGTCACGCGTTCCAGGAAGGCGGTGGACAGGCTGCCGTTGGGGGCCGACGGGGTGCCGACGCAGATCAGCGAGATCTCGCTGTGCGCGATCGCCTCGGCGACGTCGGTGGTGGCTCGGAGCGCACCGCGGGCCACGACTTCGGCGGTGAGTTCGCCGATGCGTTCCTCGACCACTGGTGCTTTTCCCTGGCGGATGAGGTCGATTTTCACGGGGTTGATGTCGACCCCGATCACGTCGTGCCCCTCACCGGCGAGGCACGCGGCCGACACGCATCCGACGTAGCCGAGCCCGAAGACGCTGATCTTCATGGAATTCCTCCCGCCGCCACCGGCTTGACCCAGAGGTCGGCGGACGGTCGGAGATCGTTACGGCGGTGGACGGCCGGAAAACCGCTTACGTAGTGGGGTTTCCGCGGGGAACAAACCGCCCCGCCCCGGGCGCCCGTTCTACATACATCCGGTATGTATCCGAATCGAAAGCCAGCGTCCCCACCGCGGGCGCGATCACATTGGTGTCCCGCCCCGTGTCGAGAACGCAAGCGGCCCCCGGAATGGACCGGCGACTGATCGCGGCGTCACAGGCCGCCCAGATGCCGCCGCGTGCCGATGAGGCCCCCTGACGAGCGTCACCTGCCCGAACATCCCCTTTCTCTGGCCACGTCAGCCTCCCCTCTGGCGGGCGGGTCGCCCACGTGCCGTGCCCGGGCGCCGATGAGGCCCCGACGGCCCTCACCAGCCGGAACATCCCCTCGCTTTGGCTATGCCGGCGCCCATCCCGGCCTTCCCCCTGGCGGGCGGGTCGCCCACGTGCCGTGCCCGGGTCCCCTCGCCAGCCCGAACACCACCCGCCGCCTGTCCACCCACCCATCCCCGCCGGTTTCCCACCGCGTCCGCGGGTACCCGGTCGCACGGTAACCCACCGTGCTCGGCCGTGCGGAGATCGTGACGGAACTTCACTTCCTTTTCGTGCGTTGGGAAAGCGAGTGTTGGTAAGGAGGCGCAGGGCACGTGCACAAGCACCAGAACGGGCTGAAGACCGCGCTGTTGCTCGGATTGCTGAGTGCCATCATCATCGCGATCAGTTCACTGTTCGGGCGTGGCGCGTTGTTCATCGGGCTGGCGCTCGCGCTCGGGATGAACGCCTACGCCTACTTCAAGTCGGACACGCTGGCGCTCCGGGCGATGCGGGCACGCCCGGTGTCGGAGCCTGAGCAGCCGGTGATGTACCGCATCGTCCGGGAGCTGGCGACCTCGGCCCGTCAGCCGATGCCGCGTCTCTACGTGAGTCCGACCCCCGCGCCGAACGCCTTCGCCACCGGCCGGAACCCGCGCCACGCCGCCGTCTGCTGCACCACCGGCATCCTGGAGCTGCTGGACGAGCGCGAGCTGCGGGCGGTGCTCGGCCACGAGCTGTCGCACGTCTACAACCGGGACATCCTGATCTCGTGCGTCGCCGGTGCGCTCGCGAGCATGGTCAGCGTGCTGGCGAACCTCGCGATGTTCGCCGGCGTGTTCGGCGGCAACGACCGCGAGGGCAACAACCCGCTGGTCTCGCTGCTGATCATCCTGATCGGTCCCATCGCGGCGGCCATCATCCGGTTGGGTGTCAGCCGTTCGCGTGAGTACCAGGCGGACGCGTCGGGCGCCGCGCTGACCGGGGACCCGCTCGGCCTGGCCTCGGCGCTGCGAAAGCTGGACTACGGCACGCGCCGAGCCCCGCTCGTGGCGGAGCCGCAGCTGGTCTCGCAGTCGCACCTGATGATCGCGAACCCGTTCCGCCCCGGCGAGACGTTCTCCCGCATGTTCTCCACCCACCCCCCGATCGCGGACCGCATCCGCCGCCTGGAGGAGATGGCCCGCCGGGGCCCGTTCTGAGCGCAGCCGCCCCCCGAAGCCCACCGCACCAGCGACTCGGCTCCAGGCGCCGCCGTGTTCCGGCGGCCCGCTGCGCCCCCGTTCTGCCTAGACCTCGCGGCACGTCGAAGCCCACCGCGTCAGCGGGTCGGCTCCGGGCACCGGTCCGTCTCGACGGCGCGCCGCGGCTCAGTCAGCCCAGCCCTGCCGCATCGCGAAGCCCGCCGCGCCAGCCGCCCGGTCCCCGGCACAGGCCTGCCTCGACGGCCCGCCGCGGCCCTGTTCTGCCCAGCCCCGCCGCACCCCGAAGCCCACTGCACCAGCCGCCCGGCCCCCGGCACCAGCCTGCCTCGACAGCCCGCGGCCCGTTCTACCGGCGCTTCCGCTTGATCCGCTTCCCCAGCGCCATCGTGTGGTGACTGCTCCGCGGCTGGTCCGGATCAACCGCCCACAGGATGTCCGCGACCGTCTCCGCCTCGTGCTCGTACCCCACCTGCAGGACGGTCCACAACCCGTTGCGCGCCTTGAGCCGGCACTGCGCACCGAGATCGGCCGGCTGGCCGGCGTACGAGTCGCCGGACACGAGCACCGCCAGCATGTCCAGCAGCTCCACCCGCGCGAAGTCCGACAGCGGCCCGGCCAGCGCGGCGAGGATCACCTCCACCGCCGGAACCGCCACCTCGAACAGGTTTCCGCTGATCTCCAGGTGGTTGTCGAGCCGGGCGCCGAGGGCTTCGCGCGGTTCCGCCGCCTCCAGGATCGTCTCGAACGTCCCGGGCAGGTGCGCGCCGCTCTCCCCGCAGCCGCACCGCAGCCGGCCCCAGTCGTGTCGCGCCAGCTCCGCGCGCACGAGCCTGCTGACAGTCATCTAACCGACGGCCCCCGCGGCGCGGGCGCACGCGACCACGTAGTCCCCGTACCCGGACTTCGACAGCTTCAGCCCGAGCGCCAGGCACTCCTCCGGATCGATGTACCCCATGCGGAGCGCGACCTCCTCCAGGCACGCGATCCGCACCCCCGTCCGGTGTTCGAGCACCTGGACGAACTGCCCGGCCTCCAGCAGCGAGTCGTGCGTCCCGGTGTCCAGCCACGCGAACCCGCGCCCCAGCTCGACCAGCTTCGCGCGCCCCTGCCGCAGGTACGTCAGGTTCACGTCGGTGATCTCCAGCTCGCCGCGCTTGGACGGGGTGAGCCCGCGCGCGATCTCCACCACCTGGTTGTCGTAGAAGTACAGCCCGGTGATCGCCTGGTTGGACTTCGGCCGCTCGGGCTTCTCCTCGATGGACACGAGCCGGCCGTCGGCGTCGAGTTCGCCGACGCCGTACCGCTGCGGGTCCTTCACCGGGTACCCGAACAGCACGCAACCGTCGAGCGCGGCGACCTCCTGCTGCATCCGCCTGGAGAAGCCCTGCCCGTAGAAGATGTTGTCCCCCAGGATCAACGCCACGTCGTCATCGCCGATGAAGTCCGCGCCGATCACGAAAGCCTCGGCCAGGCCGTTCGGGCTCGGCTGCTCGGCGTAGCTCAGGCGCAGCCCGAACTGGTCGCCGGAGCCGAGCAGACGCTGGAAGTTCGGCAGGTCGGCCGGCGTCGAGATGATCAGGATCTCCCGGATCCCGGCCAGCATCAGCACGGAGATCGGGTAGTAGATCATCGGCTTGTCGTAGACCGGCAACAGCTGCTTCGACACCGCCTGGGTGATCGGGTGCAGACGCGTCCCGCTGCCGCCCGCCAGCACGATGCCCTTCATGTCCCCAGCTCCCTCCGGATCGATCCGGAACCACCCTAGCGTGTTCCGGCATTTACATACATACAGTCTGTATGTATGTTGCATGGCATGACTCGCTCACCAGCACTCGGCCAGGAAAAGCGCGTGACCCTCCCGCAGGGTGACGTTCGCTACTTCGAACGCGGGGAGGGGCGTCCCGTGGTGTTCGTCCACGGCGTCTTCGTCAATGCGAACCTGTGGCGGCACGTCGTCCCGGACGTCGCCGACGCCGGCTTCCGCTGCCTCACCATCGACATGCCGCTCGGCGCGCACGAGGTCCCGCTGCGCCCGGACGCCGACCTGACCCCGTCCGGCGTCGCCGACCTGATCGCGGACTTCCTCGACGCCCTCGACCTGCGCGACGTCGTCCTCGTCGCGAACGACACCGGCGGCGCCCTCACCCAGATCATGTTGTCCCACCGCCCGGACCGGGTCGAGCGCGTCGTCCTGACCCCGTCGGACAGCTTCGACTACTTCTTCCCGCCGCTGTTCAAACCGCTCGTCCCGTACGCCCGCATCCCCGGCTCGATGCGCCCGCTCGCCGCGCTGCTGCAGGTCAAGGCGCTGCACCGGACCCCGTTCGTCTTCGGGCGGGTCGCCAAGTACGCCATCCCCGACGCCGTCGTCGAGTCCTACCTCGCGCCCGCCCACCGCCACGCGGCCATCCGCCGTGACCTGCGCAAGTTCCTCCGCGCCGTCCGCTCCCGGTACACGCTGGAGGCCGCGGAGAAGCTGCGTGCGTTCGACAAGCCGGTCCTGCTCGTGTGGGCCGACGAGGACCGGACGTTCCCGCTGCGCCTGGCCAAGCGCCTCGCCGCCATGCTGCCCGACGCCCGTCTGGAAGTGGTCGCCGATTCCTACGCCTTCGTCCCGGAGGACCAGCCGGCCGCGCTGGTGCGGCACATCCTGGCGTTCGCGGGCGTCATGGCAGTTTAGGGGCGTGCGCCGTACCCAGGAAGAGCGATCGCAGAGCACCCGGGCCGCGTTGATGGCGGCCGCCCGCGAGCTGTTCGCCGAGCGCGGTTACCAGGCCGTGCCGGCGGACGAGATCGTGCGGGCCGCCGGGGTGACGCGGGGCGCGCTCTACCACCACTACGGCGACAAGCAGGGCCTGTTCCGCGCCGTGTTCGAGCAGGTCGAGCTCGAGGTCACCGCCGAGGTCGAGGCGGCCACCAAGGACGCGCCGGACCTCACCACGGGACTGCTCTTCGCGCTCAAGGCCTTCCTCGACGCGTGCGAGCGCGCGGAGATCCGGCAGATCTCGCTGGTCGACGCCCCGGCCGTGCTGGGATGGACCACGTGGCGCGAAATCGAGGCCGAACACGGGCTCGGCCTGGTCATCACCGTGCTGCGGCAGGCGGTCGAGGAGGGGCTGATCAAGCCGCTGCCGGTTGAGGTGCTGGCCCAGCTCGTACTGAGCGCCGTGAACGAGGCGGCGCTGATGATCACCCACGCCGAAAACCCGGCGCAGGCCCGCTCGGACGCGGAGCAGGTGCTGGCCACCTGGCTGATCGGCCTGCTCGCGGAGTAACCGCGCGGACCGGCGGCGCGGCTGGTGATCTGCGGCGCCGAGCAGCCGGTGCAGGCTCGCTCGAATGCGAGCAGGTGGTCATCACGTGGCTGTTCGGCTTGTTCGTGGAGTAGCCGCGGGGTCCGGTGGCGCGGTTGGATCGCCTACGCCGAGCAGTCGGCGCGGGCCCGTTCGAATGCGAGCAGGTGGTCATCACGTGGCTGTTCGGCTTGTTCGTGGAGTAGCCGCGGGGTCCGGTGGCGCGGTTGGATCGCCTACGCCGAGCAGTCGGCGCGGGCCCGTTCGAATGCGAGCAGGTGGTCATCACGTGGCTGTTCGGCTTGTTCGTGGAGTAGCCGCGGGGTCCGGTGGCGCGGCTGGATCGCCTACGCCGAGCAGCCGGCGCAGGCCCACTCGAATGCGAGCAGGTGGTCACCACCTGGCTGTTCAGCTTCCTCGCGGAGTAACCGCGGGGCCGGTGATCTACCACGTCGAGCACTCGGCCCACGCCAGCTCGGTCGCCGCGCAGGTGCTCACCGCGTGGCTGATCGGCTTGTTCGTGGAAGAGCCCCCGGTCGGAGTGGCTGGCGCTCGCCACGCCGAGAACCGGGCAGAGGGCCGGTCCGATGCCGGGTGTTCGCTCCCTGTCTGGTGATCACCCACAGGAAGAACCCCGCGCGGGCCGCGCAGGTGCTCGCCACGTGGCTGATCGGCTACTTCACCGGAGTTACGCGGGCCCGGCGGCGTGGCTGATGATCGCTTACGCCGAGCACTCGGCCCGCCAGCTTGGTCGCTGCGCAGGTCCTCACCAAGCGGCCGATCGGCCGGTTCGGGGAATAACTCCGCGTCCGGCGGCGTTCGCCCGGGGCGTGCAGGTGGAGATCTGGTCCGATGTGGTGTGCCCGTGGTGCTACCTCGGCAAGCGGCGCTTCGAGCGCGCGCTGGCCGGCTTCGAGCACCGTGACCAGGTCGTGGTGACCTTCCGCTCCTTCGAGCTGGACCCGGCCGCCCCGCGCGAGCCGCAGCCGAAGGCGCCGCTCCTCGCCGCGAAGTACGGGATCAGCGAGGCGGAGTTCGCCGCTAGCGAGCAGCGCCTGACCCGCCTCGCCGCGGCCGAGGGCCTGGAGTACCACCTCGACGGCGGAGTCATCGGCAACACCTTCGACGCCCACCGCGTGCTGCAGTTCGCCCGCGAGCGAGGCCGGCAGGACGTCGTCGCGGAGCGGCTGTTCCGCGCCTACTTCACCGAGCGGCGTTCGGTGTTCGACGAGGATTCGCTCGTCGAACTGGCGACCGAGTCCGGACTGGACGGTGACGAGGTCCGCCGGGTGCTGAAGGAAGGCGCCTACGCCGACGAGGTCCGCGCCGACATCGACCAGGCCCGAGCGCTCGGCGCCAACGGCGTCCCGTTCTTCGTCTTCGACCGCCGTTACGCGGTCTCCGGCGCGCAGCCCGCCGAAACCTTCGCCGCCGCGCTGGACAAGGCGTATCAGGACGCCGGTCCCTTGCCGAAGTAGATCTTGCACACCCCGCCGTCGTAGTCGGCCGCCAGTTCGAGGACGTTTCGCCCGCTGTCCACAGGCAACAGTGACGAGCTGTAGTTCGGGCAGAAGTTGTTGTAGGCGCCCGGAACGTGCACCGGAGCGGGCAGCTCGTACCAGTTGCCCTCCCCGAAGTTGTCGTTGGCGAGCAGCACCTGGCCGTTCGACGGTAGCGAGCGGCCGACGCTGTCGGTGTAGATCTGACCGACCATCAACAACCGAACGCCATTCGGTCCGCCGGGAAACACCGTGACGGTCTGGGCGTGCTGGAAGTAGTTGCCGCTCGCCGTCACCACCCGCGTGCCGGGATCGGCGGGGTCGCCGTAGTCCGCGCCGTCCGAGGAGATCTTGAAGTACGGATCGCAGTAGCGCGTGCCGTAGTTGCAGATCTCGTAGCCGAAGTAGTAGCGACCATCGGGCAGCTGACGCACGATCGGCATCCCGGGCCGAACGCGATCGGGTGAGATCGCGACCGTGCTCTGCTTGTCGCTCCAGGTGACGCCGTCGGTCGACGCGATCCGGTTGAGCACCTGACTGTGGCGCGGTGCCTCGGTTTCGTCGGCGTAGTGCATCCACAGTGTCCCGCCGGAGTCCACTGTGAACTCCGGCTCGAACACGCCGCCGTGGTTGTGCGAACGGACGGCCTCGGACAGGAAACTCCAGCTCCGGCCACCGTCCGAACTGGACCAGACCCGGATGGACATGCGGCGGTCGGCGCCGCCGTTCTGCCCGTAGGACGCGGCCCACAGCAGGGTTCCGGCGCGCAGCCTGCCGACGCGTCGCGGCAGCTCGTAGATGCTGCCGCAGCACTCGCCCCGCACTCCCTCCGGGTCGCGGACCTCGCCGATCTGGCGGAACGACGCGCCTTCGTCGGTGCTCTCGTAGATCCGCGCGAACGCGCCGCTGCCGTCCCAGCTGTTCACGGACGCGACGATCCGCCCGCGCCGGAACGGCGCGTGTTCCAGGCGGATGACCCGCGGGTACGCGCCCACGCCCAGCTCGGTGCGTTGCGCCGCCTGCGCCGGAACCGTCATCGCGGCCGTCGTGACCAGCAACGTCAGCATCAGCGCGGCTATCCGGCGCATCCGTCCCCCTCACTCTCAGGAGCGGAATTAGACCACAGGGTGACGGTCGAGCGGACAAAAGCCCACTTTGTAGCGCAATACCCCGTGAGAATCAACCTCTTGATGGATCGTTGAACGATCCCCTACGTTCAGAAACCAGTGGCACAAGCCACAGTTCACGACGAAGGAGAGGTAACTTCCGTGGAAAACCTGGCTCCCGAGGACTTCGACCTGGACCTCCGCATCGCGACTCCGACCCAGGACGGGGACCTGCTGACGAACAAGTCCGGCTTCAGCGACATCTGCGCCACCCTGTGGCCGTCCTGCTGACGTGAGTTCCGGGTGGCGGGTCCGCGGGGGCCCGCCACCCGTCCAGCCGGGAGGCGAACCGATGTTCACGTGTGCCGGACCGGCCCTGCTGCGGGCCGCGGTGCGACCCCGCACCTGGGGGCCGATCCCGCCGCTGGAGGTCCTCGCGGCGGACGAAACGCTGATGGAAGCGGTCGAAACGGCCAGTCCGAGCCTGGCCCGCGACGTCCTCCGCCTGGTCCGGGGCGAGCCGGTCAGGGACAAGGTTCGCCGCCGCGCCGCGCTCGCCCTCGCGAAGTACCACCTGCGCATGACCAGCCGCCCGACGCCGTTCGGGCTCTTCGCCGGGGTCGCGCCGGTGCGATTGGACGCCGAGCCCGAGTTGCGGGCCGGTGACCAGCACCGTCCGACCAGTCGAACAGACGCCGAATGGCTGGACGGCGTCCTGCGACGGTTGCGAACCGATCCAGTGATCCTGACCAGGACAGTCCTGGTCGCCAACAACGTCAGCTTCGTCCGCGGGGACCGGCTCGTGCTGCCTGAGCGGTACGAGGGGGCAAGTCGTCGCGAAGCCTCGATCCGGTTCACGCCGCTCGTGCGTGCCGTCCGGGAGATGGCGGCCGCGCCGGTGGCCTGGCCGGACCTGGTCGAGCAGCTGTGCCGGCGGTTCCGGCGCACCGGTTTCGACGGGGTGCTGCGGCAGCTCGTCGAGGTGGGGGTCCTGCTCACCGACCTGGACCCGCCGCCGGACTGCGTCGACCCGCTCGCCCATGTGCTCGGCCGAGTGCCGGCGGAACATCCGATGCACGCGGAGTTGAGCGCGATTCTGAGCGAGTTGCAGGACGCCGACACGGCTGCCGAGGACCGGCGGTCCCGCCGGCGGGCAGTGGTGGCCCGGATGCGTGCACTGCACGACGTGGATGACGTGATCCAGACCGATCTGCGGCTGGATGTCGCGGCCACGCTGCCGGCCGCCCTCGGGACGGAAGCCGCCCGCGCGGCGGAGGTGTTGTGGCGCCTGGGGAGCACGACCGGACCGTCCTGGTTGGACGAGTACCGGAAGCGCTTTCTGGAGCGGTACGGCAGCGACCGGCTGGTGCCGGTGCTGGAACTGCTCGACGATACCCGCGGCCTGGGGGCGCCCGATTTCTCGCGGCGGCCGGATCGTCCCGGGCATCGGGCGTTGATAGAGCTCCTGCTGGCCGCCGTGCGCGCGGGCCGGGACGAGATCGAACTCGACGAGTCGCTGGTCGGCCTGCTCGCCGAGGAGCCGCCGTCGCGCCGCCCGGTGTCGATGGAGTTGTGCGCGGAGGTTCTCGCGCCCGGCTGGGAAGCGTTGCGCGCGGGCGAGTTCCGGCTGGTCATCGGCGAGAACTTCGGGTCGCCGCAGGCGGGGTCGACGGTCGCGCGGTTCGCGCACCTCATGCCCGAATTCGACGCCGAACTGACGGCGCTGGTCCGCGACGGTGCCCCGGCGGGAGCGGCACAGGTCGCGTGCCGGCCGCGGACGTTGCGCTCGGCGAACGTCGCGGCAGTGCCGCAGCGGCTCCCGATGCGCATCCCGGTGAGCTGTGGCCCGGCGACCGCAGAGGTGAGCGACCTGCGGCTGGACGATCTCGCCGTCGGCGCGACGCAGGACGAGCTGTACCTCGTCGACCTGACGTCCGGGCGGCGCGTTGTGCCGGTTTCCGGCTCGATGCTCAACCCGCGCAGCGGGCACGTCCCGCCGGTCGCGCGGTTCCTGCTCGAGCTGGGGGAGCAGGAGAACCCGTCGTGCCTGCCGTGGCGGTGGGGCGATTTGTCGACCGCTCCGGTGCTGCCCCGGGTCCGGTACGGCCGGACCGTGCTCGCGCCCGCGCGATGGCTGCCCAGCCGCGAGATGCTGGACCCGTCGTCCGACTGGTCGGACGCCGTCCGAAACTGGCGACAGCGTTGGGCCGTGCCCAGGTGGGTGCAGCTGACCAGCTCGGACAACCGGATCGCGATCGACCTCGACGACCCCGGGCACCTGGCGGTGTTCCGCGCGGAGCTGCGGAAGACGCCGCGGCTGGTGGTCCAGGAGGTCCTGTCGCGGGACGACGGCTGGCTTGGCGGGCGCGCGTGCGAGGTGGTGTTCCAGCTGCTGGGGGAGCGGCCGGCCGCGCGTCCCGTTCCGGCCACCCGGACCCGGTCCGACCGGCTGCAGCTCCCCGGCGGCGACTGGCTGTACGCCAAGCTCTACGCCCGGGACGCCGCGCAGCGCCAGATCCTCCAGTCGCGGCTCGGCGAGCTGGTCGCCGGCGTGGAGGACTGGCACTTCGTCCGATATGCCGATCCCGATCCGCACCTCCGGATCCGGTTCGCCGGGAAACCGGACACGTTGTGGACGACGTTGTTGCCACGCCTGCACGCGTGGGCGGCGGCGCTCCGGGCGGAGGGGCTGCTGTCCCGGCTGGTGCTGGACAGCTACGACGCGGAGGTCGAGCGGTACGGCGGCCCGGACGCGATCGGCGGGGCCGAGCGGGTGTTCCACGCGGATTCGCTGGTCGCGCTCGCGATGCTCGACCGGGATTCGGATGAGCTCGCGGCGTTGAGCGTGCTGGACCTCGTCCGGCATTTCGGACAGCCTCCGGAGATCCTGGACTGGCTCGCGGCGGCAGTGCCCCTCGACCTGCGGCGGGGCGTGCCCCGTGACCGCCGGGAGTCCTTCGCGGCCGCTGTCGACGCCACTGGTCGTCCGTCGCTGGACCAACCGTGGAGGCAGCGGAGCCAGGCGGTCCTGGAGTACCTGACGAAGCTGGCGCCGGAGCAGCACGGCCGGGTCGCGCTGAGCCTGGCGCACATGCACTGCAACCGCCTGTTCGGGATCGACCGGGCGCGGGAGCAGGAGGTGTACGCGCTGGTGCACGGCGGATTGGCGCTGCGCATGGACCGGAGGAGGCACGGCCGGTGAGTGCTGCTGGGGCGGTGGGTGGCCTGGTGGAGGTGCGGTCGGTGAGTGCTGCTGGGGCGGTGTGTGGCCTGGTGGGGGTGCGGCCGGTGAGTGCTGCCGGATCGATCCGCGGACTGGAGGAGGTGCGGCGGTGAGTATGGCCAGTCGAGGCGCGGCGGTGAGTACAGCTGGAGCGGTCCGCGGACCGGAGGAGGCGCGGCCGATGAGGGCCACGCACGTCGCTCGTCGCGCGAGGGCCCGGGAGGTCGCGCTCGAGGTGGGGGATCGCCTCCGCTCGGTGCGGGGTCGCGGGCCGGGTCTGCTGGACGGTCATCCGGGCATCGCCCTCCTGCACACGGCACTGTCCGTTTGGGATCCCGCGTGGGCCGCGGTGAGCCGTGCCCATCTGGCCGCCGCGGGCGAGGTCGCGCCGGAGGCGGTGGTGCCCGCGGCCCTGGTGCACCGGGCCGCGCACGGCGGCGGTTACGACGGGCTGCTGCGCAAGGCCGGCGCGGCGTTGGCCGAGGTGTGCGAGGCGTGGCCCCGGGCCGATCGGCTCGCCGCGTCGGACTACGACGTGATCAGCGGGCTCGCCGGCAAGGGCCGGCTGCTGCTCGCCCTGGGCGGCGACCGGTGCCTGTCCGCGCTGGAGGTCGTGCTGGAGCGTCTGGTGGCGTTGACCCGGCCGGTCCTGGTGGAGGGGCACGAGGTGCCCGGGTGGTGGTGCGCGCCGGAGCGGTACGTGGTCGAGGCGGACCGCGAGCGCTACCCCCGGGGCGATTTCAACGCCGGCCTGGCACACGGCATCAGTGGTCCACTCGCGCTGTTGTCACTGGCCCACCGGCACGGCCACCGGGTCGACGGCATGACCGACGCGATGCGCGTGATCGCCGACTGGTTGTTGCGGTGGTCGTGGACGGACGAGTCCGGGGTGAGCTGGCCGTCGCGCGTCGGGTTCGATGCGCAGGTGCGGGGCTCGGCGGTGCCGGCTTCGCGGACGGCGTGGTGCTACGGGACGGCCGGGGTGGCGTACGCGCTGCACCTGGCCGCGGCGGAGCTGGGTGACGCGGGGCTCGCCGGTCTGGCGGCCGCCGCCATGAGCAGGCCGGGCCCGGCGGAGGGCCCGACCGTGTGTCACGGCGATGCCGGGTTGCTGCAGATCAGCGTGCGGATGGGTGTGCCTGCCGACCGGATCGCCGACCGGGTCCTGGCCGCGTTCGACCCGTCGTCCCCGTTCGGCTTCCGGCACCGCCTGCACACCGGCGAGTGGATGGACGACCCCGGCCTGTTGCAGGGCGCCGCCGGAGTCGCGCTGGCGCTGGCGACCTACGCCGGCAACTCCGCCCCCTGGGACGCCGCGTTGCTGCTGAGCTGACGGTCAGCGGTAGTTGGTGAACTGCAGCGCGATGCCGAAGTCCTTGTCCTTGAGCAGGGCGATGACGTCCTGCAGGTGGTCCTTCTTCTTGCCGGAGACGCGGAGCTGGTCGCCCTGGATCTGGGCCTGGACGCCCTTGGGGCCCTCGTCGCGGATCACCTTGGCGATCTGCTTGGCCTTGTCGGCGGCGATGCCCTGGAGGATCTTGCCGTTGACCTTGTAGATCTTGCCGGACACGGCGGGCTCGTCGGCCTCGAACGCCTTCAGCGAGATGCCCCGCTTGATCAGCTTCTCCTTGAACACCTCGACCGCGGCCTTGGCGCGCTCCTCGGTGTCGGCCTCGATCGTCACGGCCTCTTCGCCGGCCCAGGAGACCTTGGCGTTGACGCCGCGGAAGTCGAAGCGGGTGGAAAGCTCCTTGGCCGCCTGGTTGAGGGCGTTGTCGACCTCCTGCCGGTCGACCTTGCTCACCACGTCGAATGACGGATCCGCCACGTGTCCTACCTCGTCGTTTCGCTTGTCGGCTGACCACACCATAGCGCCGCCCCCACCCCCGTCGGAGGCCCGCCGGAGGGTTGGTAAGCTAGTCCCCGGCCGGGACGCCCGGCCATGGCGGGTTGCCCGAGCGGCCAAAGGGATCTGACTGTAAATCAGACGGCACTGCCTTCGCAGGTTCGAATCCTGCACCCGCCACACCAGCGAAAACGCCCCGCTGACCTGGAGAAAATAGGTCCGCGGGGCGTTCTTTTGTCTCCGGCCCGGCCGGTGACGACACCGATTCGGCGGGTCGTCACAATCCGGGTATGGAAGGCTTCGAGCCGCGGTGGTTGTCCGGCTTGGCCGCCGTTCGCTGGGAACACGGCCGCCGGCTCGCTGCTTTGGTCGGGCGACGGTTGACGGCGGCGTGGCTCGCTTGGGAGCTCGATGGTGACTGCTGGTGGAACGACGCCCCGGTCGTGTTCGACTTCGGCGGGGAGCAGCTCGAGATCAGCCATCGGAAGTTCGATGAGCTGTCGATCACGTGGAACTCGATCCAGGTCACGCGCCCGCCGGCCGACCCGATGTTTCAGATCGCCTGGCGGGATGACATGTGCCACCGGTTGACGGCGTTGCATGGGCAGGTCCTCTCGTCGGTGGCACTGCTGGAATGGCAGGGCGAGCAGCGCGACCTGGGTACAGGTGCGGTTGCCGTGCACCTCGCCTTCACGTCAGGTGGTTCCGTGACCGTTGCGAACGCCTTGGACGAGAACGAGTTGGACTTCGGAGCCCCGGGCCCGCACTGGAGACGGCACGCGCTCTCGCCAGAGGGGCGGTCGTGAATGGCCACTGGGCGAAATATCGCCGCGGCCGGCTTTTCGGTAGGTTCGGGCGATGATCGTCCTCGCTGTGGAGAATCCGGTTCAGCCTGATATTCGTGAGCTCGCGCTCGGGCTTGTCGCGTTTCTCGCGCTGCTGTTCCTGATCACGAAGTTCGCCGTGCCGCGCTTCGAGGCCTTGTTCGAGAAGCGGGCGGAGAAGATCGAGGGCGGGATCGAGAAGGCGGAGCAGGCGCAGGCGGCGGCCGCGGAGGCGCTGACCCGCTACCGGGCCCAGCTCGCGGACGCGCGTGCCGAGGCGGCACGGATCCGGGAGGAGGCCCGCGCGGAGGGCGAGCGGGTGCGCGCCGAACTGCGGGCGGAGGCGCAGGAGGAGGCCCGGCGCCTGATCGCGCAGGGCGAAGCCGACCTGACCGAGCAGCGGGGCCGCATCATCGCCGAAATGCGCCCCGAACTGCGGCGGCTTGCGGTGGAGCTGGCGGAGCGGATCGTGGGCGAACCACTGACCGACGGGGCGCGGCGGCGCGGCACGGTGGACCGGTTCCTGACCGAGCTGGAGCGGCGGTAGGGGTTGGCGAGCTCGGAGGGGCTGGCTGCGGCTTGGGTGGCGCTGCCGTGGCCGGCATGTGGTGTGGGGGTGTGGTTCCTGACCGAGTTGGGGCGGCGGTAGGGGCCGGCTGGCGGCTAGGGTTGGCTGCGGCTTGGGTGGTACTGCCGTGGCCGGCATGTGGTGTGGGGGCGTGGTTCCCGACCGAAGATGGAGCGGGGTAGGCGCCGGCTGGCGGCAGGAGGGGATTGACGGGCTCGGCGGTGGTGGCTGCCGCTTGGCGCGGCGTGTGGTGTGGGGGGCGTGGTTGCTTGGGTGGCGGTAGAGGCTGGCGGTGCCTGGTGGCCGGAGAGCCACCAGGCACCGCTTCCGGAATCACCGGCTCTGCGCCGAGTCCTTGACCTCCTGCGCCGCGGACTTCGTTTCGTCCGCGACCGTTGATGCGGCCTCGCTCGCGGTGGATTTGACTGACTGGACCGCTTCCTGTGCTGGTTCGCGCAGGTTCTCCGTCATTTCCTGCGCCACCGAGCCCATCTGGCCCGCCATGTCCTGCGCCGACTCCTTGACCTGCCCCGCCAGCTCCCGCTCCTGACGGCTCGCCGGGATCAGCGACGACACCAGCCATCCGGCGCCGAACGCGATCAGGCCCGCCGCCAGCGGGTTGCCCTCCGTCTGCCGGCGCACCATCCGCGGCGCGTCCTGGACCTGTTCGGCCACCGACGACGCCGCGTCGGACGCCGTCGAAGCCACCGACGACGCCGCGTCGGACGCCGTCGAAGCCATCGACGAAGCCGTCGACGACGCGCTGTCCGTCGCCTGGTGCATGCGGTCGGTCGCGGTCCGCACGCCGCCGGAAGCGCTTCCCATGACCCGCTCCTTCATGTTCCGCGCCAGGCCCCGCGCGCGGTGCACCCGCCGGTGGACGACGCGGCTGGGCGTGACCTTCTCGGCGAGCGCGTCCACATCGCTGCCCAGATTCCGTTGCGTGCCTTCGATCTCCCGGCGAAGGCGGTCCGGGTCCGTGCTCACGTCGTCCTCCTCAACTGGTCGGGCATCTGCTTGAGGCTGTCCACGGTCCGCTCGGGCACCGGCTCGACGCGGCGCATCCGGTTGCGCCCCAGGGCGAACAGCACGGCCGCGATCACGGCCCACACCCCGGCGACGATCAGCGCCGCCCAGCCCTGGTCCATCACGTTGGACAGCGCCCACCACAACGCGATCGACAGGAACAGCATCACCATGTAGCCGCCGAAACCGGCGCCGCCGAGCATGCCGGCGCCCTTGCCCGCCTGCTTGGCCTCGGCCTTCATCTCCGTCTTCGCCAGCTCCAGTTCCTGCCGCATCAGCGTGGACAGATCCTGGGAGATGTTGCTCATCAGCTGTCCCACCGACACGTCGCCGACATCCGGCCGCTGTCCCGGCGGTTGCGAATACGTCATGACGGCTCCACCCGGTGCTGCCCGCGGTAGTCGCCGGGGTACGCGCCTTCCGGCGGCATGGCCGTCGTCGGCGGGTGGACGGCCGTCTCGGTCGGTGTCCCGGTGGGGTACGTCATCTCCGCCGGTGTGCCCGTGGGATACGTCGTCTCTGTGGGAGTGCGCGGTTGCGGCGCGCCGCCGCTGCTCTGCTCGCTCACCGCCGCGGCGACGCCCCTGGTCAGCCGGCCCGCGAGGAGCCCCGCGGCGGCCGCGCCGGCGAGGAACAGGCCGGGCTTGCGCCGCGCGAAGCCGCGCAGCTCGTCGGCCAGTTCCCCGGGCTCGCGGGAATCGAGCCAGGACGCCACCTTCTTCGCCCGCTGCGACACCTCGCGGACGATGTCCTGCGCGATTCCGGATTCCGACTGCTCCGACATCCGGTCCAGCTGATCCGCGATCGAATTCAGATTTCCGGCCGCTTTCTGCTGGCTGGTGCGTGCCTGTGCACGCAATTGATCGACGCCCTGGTCCTTCAGGTTCCGCACCTGCCGCTGCGCCTCGGATGCCACTTCCCGTGCCTGTTCGGCAGCGGTCCCGGTCACCTGGCTGCCCGATTCCGCGGCCTGTTCGCGCACCGCCTGCGGCGGCGAACTGCTGGTCTGCTGGGTCATTCCTCCTCCTCCGCTCGGTTCCGCGCGACTACCCGGCCCAATTCCCGGTAAACGACGAAAACAATTCCGCTTCGCGGCGCGGATCGGAAAAATAGATCTCCGTTCGGGGTGCCTGATCGAGCCGTGCGGAGCTGCTCCTGGCTCGCCCCGGTCCTGCTCATCACGGCCGGCGACTGGTCAGGGCGGTCCGCAGCCGCACAGGAATTCTCCGGCCGGAGGCTGACGGAGAGGCGATGACGGCGGACCACCGGGAATCTGCGAACATGACGGCTTTGCGGCGCCCGGGCGGTGAGCGAGGAGCTAGGCATGAGGTTGCACCGGTCTCGTCGGCTGGTCCTGAGGGAGTACGACTGCGTGGAGCGGTTCGCCGCGAGTGCCGCCGAGGTCGGTTGGCTCTCCGCTGGAGAACTGCCCGCCGAGCCCTCGACGGGCACGCCGCGACGGTCGTCGTGGCAGCTCACCACCGGGGTGTTCGTCACCCTGTTCCAAGCCCCCGAGCGTCAGCTCGCATACGTGGCCGTGTTGAGCATGCTCGGCCGGGAAGCCGCAGCTCACTTCTTGCATCTGCCAGAGGCGAGCCTGGAGTTGGCTGGACTTGACGTGTGGACTGATCAGGAGCTGATCGGCGCCGTGTCCGCCGCGTCGGACCCAGGCGAGCACGCGACCGCTCTGATCCGGGCCGGACTCGGCGCCCCGGCGGAGATCGCCGAGCCGTGGGCACGTGCCTTCTTCGCTGCCGCCGAGCATCCCTCGGAGGAGGTACGAGCTGCCGGGATCGAGGCGATCATGCACGCGGGCTGGCCACGCTTCGCCGAACTGCTCAGGGCCATGGCCGAGCGGGATCCCAGCAGGGACATCAGAGAGCTGGCGCAGCGGAGTGCCTCAGTCCTGGAGGCCAGAACTCCAGCTGGACCATAGAGTTCCCCGGGTTGCCCGCACGACAAGTCCGGTTGGAGTACGAGCGTACTGATCATGGATGCGGAACTCGTGCGCGCCCGCCGGGCGGTGTCCGTGGTGTTCGCGGCGTGCGGGGCGGCGTTCGGTACGTGGCTGGCGCGGGTGCCTGCGGTGCAGGACCGGCTGGGGCTCACGACGGGACAACTCGCGGCCGGGTTGTTCGGGCTCGCGGCCGGGTCGGTGGTCGCGTTGCTGCTGGCCGGCGCGGTGATCACGCGGATCGGCAGCCGGGTGGCGGCCATCGTGGGGGCGGTCGTGCTGTGCGGCGGGTTGCCGTTGGTCGCGATCGCGCCGAGCGTGCCGGTGTTCGTCGCGGCGCTGGTGGTGCTGGGGGTCGGCAACAGCACGCTCGACGTGGCGATGAACGCCCACGCGGCACGCGTCGAGCACGGCTACGGGCGGCCGATCTTCGCCGGTTTCCACGCGTTCTGGAACATCGGCGGGCTGGCCGGATCCGGCGCCGACGCGCTGGTGGAGACCTGGCACGTGCCGGTGACGGTGCACTTCCCGGTGGCGGGCGGGGTCCTGCTGGCGGTCGCGTTGCGGGCGGTCCGGACCGGGTTCCTGCGCGGGCCCGACCGCGGCCAGGGCGGGCCGGCGTTCGCGTGGCCGGGGCGGGCGCTGGTGCCGCTCGGGGCGATCGCGTTCTGCGGGTTCGTCGCCGAGGGGGCGGTCAACAGCTGGGGTGCGGTGTACCTGAGCGAGGTGACGGCGGCCGGGCCGGCGGTCGCCGCGCTGGGGTATTTCGCGTTCTCGGTGACGATGATCGTCGTGCGGCTGGGCGCGGACCGGATCGTGGCGCGGGCCGGGGCGGTTTCGTTCCTGCGGCTGGCTTCGGTGGTGGCGGTGGGCGGGTTCGCGGTCGTGCTCGCGGCGCCGGTGCCGGTGGTGGTGGTGGTCGGGTTCGCGCTGGTCGGG
>NZ_PQHY01000037.1:0-62067 GCF_003385175.1 Amycolatopsis ruanii | reverse complement strand
TCCTCTTCACCTGGGTGTGCCGTCCCGGACACTTGGTGCCGCCACACTCGGCTGGCGTGACCCTCCTCTCCGCCCGCACCCCACCCGGTCGAACCGGGCTTGCTGTCGCGAGCGCTCGAGGTCGCCGGGCGGCTGGCCAACGACGCCACCGACGTGATCACCGCGACCGCGGGCCGGGGCGCCCACCCCGACATCGCGGACTCGCCGTTCGACTGGGTCACCGACACCGATCGCATCCTGGAGCGGCACACCCGCCGCGTGCTGACCGCGGAGTTCCCCGGCATCCCGGTCGTCGGTGGCGAGTTCGGCGCCGACACCGGCGCGGACTCGGCGGCCTACCGCTGGGTGGTCGACCCGGTCGACGGCACCGCCAACTACGTCGCCGGGGTGCCCTGGTGCGCCTACAGCCTCGCGCTGGTCGACGCGTCCGGGCCGGTCGTCGGCGTGGTCGCCGACCCCTACCGCGCCCAGATCTACGCCGCCGCCCGCGGCCGCGGCACGCGCGCCAACGGCAAGCCGGTCCGGCTGGTCGACCGGGACCGCATCGCCGGGTCGATCGTGTGCACCGAACTGGCCCGCAAGGGGCCCTGGCCGGGCATGGGGTCGTTCATCGAACGCGCCGCCGAGGCACGCGCCGGGGTGCGGGTGCTCGGCTCGGCCGCGTTGTCGATCGCGCAGGTCGCGCTCGGGCACGCCATCGCCGCGGTGCTGCACAGCTACCACGAATGGGACGTCGCCGGCTCGGTCGCGCTGGCCATCGAGGCCGGCGCCGTGGTGCTCGACCGGCGCGGCTCGGACAGCCCGCTGCCCACCGACGGCCTGCTCGTCGCCGCGCCCGGCGTCGCCGAGGAAGTCCTGTCGTGGTGGCAGGAAACCGAACGGGAGATCCGCGCGTCCTAGTCCGGACGAGATCACGGACCCGGGAGAACACGACATGCTGATCTACGGCTGGCGCAAGAGCGTCCAGGAGCTGGCCACCGCGACCTACCTGTGCGGGAACTGCCAGAACCCCAGCGCCCACGCGCTGCGCCGCGCCGTCACGAAGTTCACGCTGTTCTTCATCCCGCTGTTCCCGATCAGCTCGAAGTACTTCACGGTGTGCACCTTCTGCGGCATGACCAACAAGCTGACCAAGGAGGAGGCGCAGCAGGTCCAGGCCATGCAGCCGCAGGCGCCGGCGCAGGCCGCGTTCCCGCAGCAGCAGGCCATGCCGCCCGCGGGCTACCCGCAGCAGCAGATCCAGCCGCCGCGCCAGAACTTCTGAGTCAGCCGGACTTGACCGGGGTGTCGTCGTCCACGGCGGCGACCTCCGGTTGGGCCGGCACCACGCGGCGCAGGCGCTGGCGGATCAGCCACGCCACCGCCACGGCGGCCGCCCAGGTGACCAGGATCGTGGTGCCCAGCGGCAGCAGCGTCAGGGTCGCGGTGCGGCCGGCGACCCGGGCCAGGTCCGGGTCGGTCGCGTCGTACTCGATGCGCACCAGGTCGCCCGCCACCAGCCCGCTCGGGTAGAGCACGCCGTTGGACGGAATGTGCACGATGCCGTCCGGCGTCTCGAACCGGATGATCGTGCGGTCCCAGGTCACCGCGTCGACCTCGGCCGTCGCCGTGCCCAGGTTGCCGGTGATCGCCTGGTCGTTGCGGATCGCGGCGAGCAGCAGCCCCACGCACAGCACGGTGATCACGGCGGCGACGGCGAGCACGCAGCGACGGCCGACCTTCAGCCACCACAGAGTTCTCGCCGTCACTCGTCCGAGCATAGAAGGTGCGGGTTAACGGCTGTCCCCGGCCGCCAGCAGCCGGTGGGTCCGCTGGATGGCCGGGTACGACTTCGGCTCGGCGGCAGCGCGCAGGGTGGTCGTGCCGTTCGGGCCGGTGGCCGGCTTGCCCGCGGTGAACAGCCAGGTCTGGAACAGCTGCCGCAGCGGCTTGCCGGAGACCTGCTCGGCCAGCGCGACGAAATCGCTGATGCGGGCGTCGTCGCCCCGGTGCCGGGCGGTCCAGGTGCGCAGGATCGTGAAGAACGCGTCGTCGCCGACGGCCGTGCGCAGAGCCTGGACAGCCAGCGCGCCGCGGTCGTAGACGGCGTCGTCGAACTGGTTGGCCGCGCCCGGGCCGCCGGGCAGGACCTGCCAGAACGGGTCGTCGGCCGGGTAGGAGTCGTAGACGTACTGGGCGAGCTCGGCCGCGGTGCCCTCGCCCTGGTGCTCCGACCACAGGTACTCGGCGTAGCTGGCGAAGCCCTCGTTGAGCCAGATGTCGCTCCAGCGGCCCAGCGAGACCGAGTCACCGAACCACTGGTGGGCGTTCTCGTGCGCGACGACCGACGTGTTGGCGCCGGCAACGAAGAACTTGGTGCTGTAGACGGGGCGGGTCTGGGCCTCCAGCGCGAAGGTCAGGCCGGTGCTGACGACGCCGCCCTGGGCCTCGAACGGGTACTCGCCGAACTGGCTCGCCAGGAACTCGACGATCTCCGGGGTGCGCTCGACGCTGGCCTTCGCGGCGCCAAGCGAGTCGCCGGTGGCCGGGTCGTAGGCGGTGACGAACGGCTGCCCGCTCGGCGTGGTGCCCTGGTTGAGCTCGAACCTCCCGACTTCCAGGGTGGTCGCGTAGGTGTTCTGCGGCTGGGTGCTGCGCCAGTTCCAGCGCGTCCAGCCGGCCCGCTGCTTGGTGGTGCGGACGAGGGTGCCGTTGGACAGGGCGGCGACGTCGTCGGGCACCTCGACCGAGACGTCGTAGGTCGCCTTGTCGGTGGGGTGGTCGCTGGCCGGGTACCACCACTGGGAGTTCTGCGGCTCGTCGACCGCGAGCGCGCCGTCCGGGGTCTTCTTCCAGGCGGTGTAGCCGTCGATGACGACCTTCGACGGCGTGTCGGCGTAGGTGACGACGATCGTGACCGGCTGGTTCTTCGCCAGCGGCTTGGCCGGGGTGACCTCCAGTTCACCGTCCCGGACGGTCCGGAAGGCGGCCGGCCGGTTGCCGACCCGGATCTCGCGGACCCGGAGCCCGAAGTCCAGGTCGAAGCTGGACAGCTCCTGCGTGGTGGTCGCCAGGATCGTCGTGGTGCCGGAGAGCTGGTCGGTGGCCGGCTGGTAGGTGAGGCGGATGTCGTAGTGCGCGACGTCGTAGCCGCCGTTGCCGGCGTAGGGGTAGTAGGGGTCCCCGGCGCCGGGAGCTCCGGGAGCGGGCGCGGCGGTGGCGGTCGACGCGAGGAGCACGATCGCGATTCCGGTGGTCACGGCCCCCAGGCCGGCGCGAGTTCGCAGACGCATGAGCCGGACGCTAGCGGGAAAACTTCCCACCGGACACGGCCGAAAGAAGGTTCCCGCTAACTGAGAGCGGCGAGTCCCACGCTCCCGACGGCGAGTCCCACGCTCCGGACGGCGAGTCCCACGCTCCGGACGGCGAGTTCCGCGCTCCGGGGCGCCGAGGTGGGCGCTTCGGCCAGCTCCGGCACGCGGGCTCAGGCCAGCGCTGTCGACACCGCGCCGCGGATGCGCGCGTGCAAGTCGCGGTGGCGGGTGCGGTCCACCTGCACCTCGACCACCCGCAGGCCGGGCGCCGGGCGCAGGGCCTCGCGGAACTCCTCGATCGTGCCGGCGCGCACGTGCGGGATGCCGAACCCCGCGCACAGCGCCGACAGGTCCGCGCCGTGCGGGGTGCCGAACACGTGCTCGAACGCGTCCCGGTGCTCGGGCGCGCCCTGTTCCAGCAGCGAGAAGATCCCGCCGCCGTCGTCGTTGAGGACCACGATCGTCAGGTCCGGCCGGGTGTCCGCCGGACCGGCCAGCAGGCCGTTGACGTCGTGCAGGAACGTCAGGTCGCCGAGCAGCGCGTAGGAGTGCCCGCGGTGCACCGACGCCGCGCCGATCGCCGTCGACACCGTGCCGTCGATGCCCGCCACCCCGCGGTTGCGGTGCACCAGGATGTCCGGCCGCATCCGGCCGCCCAGCGCCACGTCCCGCGCCGGGTTCGACGAGCCGACCACCAGCAGCGCGTCCGGCGGCAGGGCGTCCACCAGCTCGGACGCCAGCCGCAGCCCGCTCGGCCACTGCTCGCGCCGCAACGCCCGGCCGACGGCCTCGTTCGCCAGCGCATCGGCCCGCTGCCACGCGGCCAGCCAGTCCGGATCGGCCGGCTTGGTCGGCGAGTCGAACCACTGCCCGACCTGCCGCACGTTGTGCGCGGGCGCGGGCCAGTCCGAGTCCGGGCGCACCAGCAGCACCTCGACGTCGGAGTCCGACAGCAGCTGCTGGATCTGCCGGAACACCGTCGGCCTGCCGAGGCACAGCACCTGCTCCGGCTTGTGCCGTCGGATGAACTCCTCCGCGCCGAGCAGCCACACGCCGGACGAGATCGCCGACGACCCGAGCAGCCCGAGGCCGCCGGTCTCCGAGATCACCGGCCAGCCGTGCTGCTCACCCCACTCCCCGGCGGCCCGCACCCCGCTGTCGCACGCGATGACCAGGCCGCACCGGGCCGAGGGCACCACGAACGACGGCAACGCGCCGAAGTCCGGCAGCTCGGTCCAGCGCTCCCCGCCGGGGCGGCCCTCCAGCGACTCGTACCACTCGTCGTCGCCGTCGGGCACCAGCGGCTCGCGGAACGGGACGTTCAGGTGCACCGGGCCGCAGCGCCACTCGCCGTAGGCCGCGTTCCAGGCCCGGCAGATCTGGCTGCGCCAGTACGCGTTCTGGCCACCGCGCCGCGCGGCGACGGCCAGCTCGTCGAAGTAGCGGACCGCGCCGCCGTAGAGCCGCTGCTGCTCGATGACCTGGTTCGCGCCCGCGGCCCGCAGCTCCGGCGGGCGGTCGGCGGTCAGCACGATCAGCGGCACCCCGGCCCGGTCGGCCTCCAGGACCGCGGGGTGGAAGTTCGCCGCCGCGGTGCCGCTGGTGCACACCACGGCGACCGGGCGCCCGGTGCGCGCCGCGATGCCGAGCGCGAGGAAACCGGCGCCCCGCTCGTCGATGCGGACGTGCAGCTGGAGGCGTCCCGCGGCGGCCGCGGCGTGCAGCGCCAGCGACAGCGGCGCGTTGCGCGAGCCCGGGCAGAGCACCACGTGGGAGACGGTGTTGCGGACGAGTTCGTCCACGATGACCTTGGCCTGCGCGGTCGACGGATTCACCGGGCACCGCCCGGCGTGTCACCCGTCACCACAGTCACACGGCCTATTCTCCCAAACGTGCATGACGCCCAGGTTTCCGAGCTGTTCGACCCGTCCGCCTGGACCGAAATCGAGGGTTTCGGTTTCACCGACATCACCTATCACCGTTCCGTCGAGGCCCGCTCCGGCAAACGCGTCGTGCGCGTCGCGTTCGACCGCCCCGAGGTTCGCAACGCCTTCCGCCCGCACACCGTCGACGAGCTGTACCGCGCTCTCGACCACGCGCGGATGAGCTCAGATGTCGGCTGCGTCCTCCTGACGGGGAACGGTCCCTCGCCGAAGGACGGTGGGTGGGCGTTCTGTTCCGGTGGTGACCAGCGTATTCGCGGTCGGTCCGGCTATCAGTACGCGAGTGGCGAGACCTCCGACACGGTCGACCCCGCGCGGGCCGGCCGCCTGCACATCCTCGAGGTCCAGCGGCTGATCAGGTTCATGCCGAAGGTGGTGATCGCGGTCGTGCCGGGCTGGGCCGCCGGTGGTGGGCACTCGCTGCACGTGGTGTGCGATCTCACCCTCGCCTCGGCCGAGCACGCGCGGTTCAAGCAGACCGACGCGGACGTGGGGTCGTTCGACGGCGGGTTCGGGTCGGCCTACCTGGCGCGCGAGGTGGGGCAGAAGTTCGCGCGGGAGATCTTCTTCCTCGGCCGGGAGTACGACGCCGAGCAGATGCACCGGATGGGCGCGGTCAACGCGGTCGTGCCGCACGCCGAGCTGGAGGCCGAGGCGCTGCGGTGGGGCTGGGAGGTCCTCGGCAAGTCGCCGACGGCGCAGCGGATGCTGAAGTACGCGTTCAACCTGATCGACGACGGGCTGGTCGGACAGCAGGTCTTCGCCGGCGAAACCACCCGTCTGGCCTACATGCAGGACGAGGCGGTCGAGGGCCGGGACGCGTTCCTGGAGAAGCGGGACCCCGACTGGTCGGCGTTCCCCTACTACTACTGAGGTCGCCGTGCGTGAGGTCTGGCTGCGGGGTCCGGAGTCGGTCGACGAGCTGGCCGGGGCCGTGGCCGCGGCGCTCGACGGGGGCGAAGCGGTGCTGCCGCTGGACGGCAGCGACCCCAAGGCCGCCGGGTTGCTGGCGGCTATGCGGCCGGACGAGCCGGTGGAGCCGGGCACCGCGGTGATCATCGCGACCTCCGGGTCCACCGGCGAACCGAAGGGCGTGCTGCTGTCCGCCGGGGCGCTGCGGGCCTCCGCGGAGGCGACGCACCGGCGGCTGGGCGGTCCGGGGCGCTGGCTGCTCGCGACCCCGGCGAACTACATCGGCGGCCTGCAGGTGCTGGTCCGGTCCATGCTCGCCGGGCAGCCGTTCGCCGTGCTGCCGCCCGGGCCGTTCCGCGCGGAGCGTTTCGCCGAGGCCGCGCGGCCGGTGCTCGCGGGGGACGGGCCGCGCTACACCGCCATGGTGCCGACCCAGCTGACCCGCCTGCTCGACGCCGGCGGCCCCGGCCTGGACGCGGCCAAGGCGTTCGATGCGATCATCCTCGGCGCCGCCGCGACCACCCCGGCCCTGCGCGCCCGCGCCGCCGAGGCCGGGGTGCGGATCGTCCCGTCGTACGGGATGAGCGAGACCGCGAGCGGCTGCGTCTACGACGGCGTCCCGCTTGACGGGGTCGACGTGCGGATCGCCGGCGACGGGCGGATCCTCATCGCCGGGCCGGTCCTGACCCACGGCTACCGGCTGCGGCCCGACCTCACCGCCGACGCGTTCGACGGGCGCTGGTTCCGCACCGGGGACCGCGGGCAGCTGCGCGACGGGCGCCTGGAGGTCCTCGGCCGCCTCGACGACGTGATCAACACCGGCGGGGTCAAGGTGTCCGCGGCTGCGGTGGAACGCCTGATCACGGCCCTGCCCGGGGTGCGGGAAACCTGTGTCGTCGGGCTGCCGGACGCCGAGTGGGGCCAGGTCGTGGCGGCCGCGGTCGTGGCCGAGGGGGCGGCGCCGAGCGTGGACGAGCTGCGGGCGGCGGTGCGGGCGTCCGCGGTTGCCGCGGCCGTGCCGAAACGGGTCGAATTCGTTACCACACTCCCACTGCGCGGGCCGGGCAAAATCGACCGGACAGCGGTCGCGCAGCAGATTTTTCCCCCGGTTGGTTGACATCGAGCGCGGACCGTCTTTCAGTTAGCCAATGATCTCGCTGAAACGTCTCCTGGTCGCGGCCGTCGGAGCCGCATTCACCGTCCTCGCGGTGTCCGGCACCGCCGCGGCCGCTCCGCCGCTGCCCGACTCCGGCACCCTCACCTGGTCCGTACCGGTCGCCGGGGAGTAGACGCGCTCGACCAGAATGCAGTCATGGCGACTGTGACGGAGTGGATCGAGGGGGCCCGGCCGCGGACGCTGCCGAACGCGGTGGCCCCGGTGGTGGCGGGCGTGGGGGCGACGATCCAGCTGGGGGCGTTCACCTGGTGGCAATCGCTGCTCGCGCTCCTCGTGGCGCTCGCGCTGATCATCGGCGTCAACTTCGCCAACGACTACTCCGACGGCATCCGCGGCACGGACACCGACCGGGTCGGGCCGCTCCGCCTGGTCGGCTCCGGTGCCGCGGCGCCGAAACTCGTGCTGACCGCCGCGCTGACCAGCTTCGGCGTGGCCGGGGTGCTCGGGCTCGTGCTGGTGGCGGTCACCGGGCGGTGGTGGTTGCTCGCGATGGGCGCCGCGTGCATCCTCGGCGCCTGGTTCTACACCGGCGGCCGCAAGCCCTACGGGTACGCGGGGCTCGGCGAGGTCGCGGTGTTCATCTTCTTCGGCCTGGCCGCCGTGCTGGGGACGGTGTACGTGCAGGCCGGGCGGATCAGCTGGGAGGCGCTGGGGGCCGCGGTGGCGGTCGGGTGCTTCTCGATGGCCGTGCTGGTGGCGAACAACCTGCGCGACATCCCGACCGACAAGGTGGCCGGGAAGGTGACGCTCGCCGTCCGCCTGGGCGACGCCGGGACGCGGCGGTTCTACCTGACGCTGATCGCGGTGCCGTACGTGGTGACGGTGTTGCTGGCGATCGGGCACCCGTGGCCGCTGATCGCGCTGGTGACGGCGCCGCTGCTGCGGACCCCGGTGCGGGCGATCATCAGTGGGGGCACGGGGCCGGGGCTGATCCCGGTGCTGAAGGACACCGGCCTGGCGATGCTGGCGTGGTCGGTGCTGACCGCCCTGGGGCTGGGACTCTCCTAGCCGCCCAGCGCCACGCCCAAGCGTGGAACTCACGCCCCTGAACGTGGGATTCGCGGCCATGAACGTGGGACTCG
This sequence comes from Amycolatopsis ruanii, assembly GCF_003385175.1. Lineage (NCBI taxonomy): Bacteria > Bacillati > Actinomycetota > Actinomycetes > Pseudonocardiales > Pseudonocardiaceae > Amycolatopsis > Amycolatopsis ruanii. The sequence goes on along the minus strand of NZ_PQHY01000037.1, from coordinate 53,660 downwards.
CGGCCATGAACGTGGGACTCGCGGCCGCACGCGAGTCCCACGCTCCTGTGGGCGAGTTCTGCGCTCCTGTGGGCGAGTTCTGCGGTCAGTTGGTCCACTTGCCGCTGGCCAGGAACCGTTCCATCCGGGCTGTGTGCGGGGCCAGGTCGAAGCCTTGCTCGGCGATCCACTCGTCGTTGTAGTAGGTGTGTGCGTAGCGCTCCCCGCCATCGCAGATGAGGGTTACCACGCTGCCCACCTGGCCCGCCTCGAGCATGCCCGCGATGATCTCGAACGCCGCGTACAGCGCCGTGCCCGTCGAGCCGCCCGCCCAGTGGCCCGTGCGCTCCCGCAACAACCTGATCGCCGCCATCGACGCCGCGTCCGGGACCTGGATCATGTGGTCGATGACCGTCGGCACGAAACTCGGCTCCACCCGCGGCCGTCCGATGCCTTCGATGCGTGACGGCATCCCCGTGGCGTAGTCCAGGGCGCCCGTTTCCCACGCGCCGTAGAACGACGAGTTCTCCGGGTCGGCCACCGCGATCTTCGTGGTGTGCCGCCGGTAGCGCACGTACCGGCCGAACGTCGCGCTCGTGCCGCCCGTGCCCGCCCCGACCACGATCCACGACGGGACCGGGTGCCGTTCGGCGCGCATCTGGGCGAACACCGACTCCGCGATGTTGTTGTTGCCGCGCCAGTCCGTGGCCCGCTCGGCGTAGGTGAACTGATCGAGGTAGTGCCCGCCGCACTCCGCGGCCAGCCGCTCGGCCTCGCTGTACATCGCGGACGGGACGTCCACGAAGTGGCACCGGCCGCCGTAGAACTCGATCAGCTCGATCTTCTCCCGGCTGGTCTTGCGCGGCACCACCGTCACGAAGTCCAGCCCGAGCATCCGCGCGAAGTACGCCTCGGACACCGCGGTCGAGCCGCTGGACGCCTCGATCAACGTGGTGTCCGGCCCGATCTGGCCGTTGACCAGCGCGTACAGCAGCAGCGACCGGGCCAGCCGGTGCTTGAGCGAGCCGGTCGGGTGCACCGACTCGTCCTTCAGGTACAGGTCCACGCCCCATTCGGGCGGCAGCGGGAAGCAGTGCAGGTGCGTGTCGGCGCTGCGGTTGGCGTCGGCCTCGATGAGGCGGATCGCTTCGCGCACCCACGCCCTATTCGTCGGCGGCATCCTCGCCCCTCAGCTGGGCCCGCAGCTTCGCCCGCTCCCGCGCCCGGTGCTCGTTGCGCGCCGCCAGGCCCGCGGTCACCCGCGCGTTCAGCTTGCGGAACACCAGCAGCCCGACCGGCAGGCCGACCACCACGCCGACGGCGACGGCGACCAGCAGCGGCACCTTCACCAGGACGAGCACAGCCGCCACGACGACGATCAGCCCGAACCGCGCGAGCAGGTAAAGCGTCAGGTCACGGCCCAGATGAGTACGGGTCTCGCTCACGTCTGAGGAGCCTACGCGCCGGTCACGGGCGGATCTTCGAGCACCGTGTTGTTCGGCCGCCCCTCGAACCGCGTGGACAGCACCACCGTGGTCCGCGTGCGCGCCACCCCGCCGATCCGCCGCAGCCTGCCCAGCGTGTGCTCCAGCTCGTCGACCGTCGGCACCCGGACCTTCACCACGAACGCCTCGTCCCCGGCGACCGCGTAGCAGCTCTCCACCTCGGGCAGTTTGCCCAGCTCCTCGGCCACGTCGTTGTCGTCGGCGGTGTCGGTGGGCTGGATGCCGACCAGCGCGGTCACGCCCAGTCCGACGGTGCTCGGGTTGACCGTCGCGTGGTAGCCGGTGATCACGCCGGCGGCTTCGAGCTTGCCGACGCGCTCGTGCACCGAGGACGCGGACAGCCCGACGGTTCTGCCCAGCTCCGCGTAGGTGGCACGGCCGTTCATGCGCAACGCGGCGATGATCTTGCGGTCCAGGGCATCCACGGAAGCCAGCCTAGGCGGCCTTTACCGAACGCCCGCGACCGCTGCCTGCGCTGTTGCTCCACGCACACGAGCTGGGCGTTTTGTCCATTACTACCCCTTTACTTATTGACAACCGTTCGAGTACCTGACGGGTGAGATGCCACGATTGCCGTGTTGATCGAACCGGGGCTTCGACCTCCGGTTTAGCAGTTTGGTCGTGAAGGAGGCGGAAAATGACCGCTAGCACGGGAGGGCGCCTGCTGACGCCCGGCGAAGTCGCCGCGTTGTTCCGGGTGGACCCGAAGACCGTGACCCGGTGGGCGACCGCGGGCCGCATCGGCTCGATCCGCACCCCCGGTGGGCACCGGCGGTTCCGGGAGTCCGAGGTCAACGCCCTGCTGGCCGAGCTCACCACGGACGCGAACGAGCCGGCTCGCGTCTGACCACGTGGCGAAAACCCCGCGGACCGGCCCAGCCGGACCCGCGGGGCCCGGGCGCGTCATCCGGAACTCACGCCGGAGGGGTTACCCTCGGTACAGCAGTTCCGCCAACGCACTCGGAAGGGAGCGGGGATGATCTACCTGCTCGCAGCGATCGGCGCGCTCACCATCGCTGTCCTGTTGTGGCGGGCCTTCGGCCCCGAGCACGTCGGGGTGTCCTCGCGGGCGACCGTCGCGCCGGACGACGACCCCGAGTTCCTGCGCAAGCTCGGCGAGCGGAAGCCGCCGAAGTCCGAGGACGACTGACCTAGCGTTTACCGGGGAAGGCGTCCGCCATGGTGGCCGCCAGCTCCAGCAGCGCCATGCGCGTCTCCGGCGTCAGGCGCTCCAGCTCGATCTCCGCACCCTCTTCCAGGTGCGGGTCGAACGGGATCCGGCACACCGCCCTGGTCCGGGCCGCGAAGTGCGCGGCCAGCTTGTCCAAGTCCACCGAACCGGCCTTCGGGCGCACCGAGTTGATCACGGTCACCGACCGTTTCACCAGGTCACCGTAGCCGTGGGCATCCAGCCAGTCCAGGGTCGCCGACGCGCTGCGCGATCCGTCCACCGACCCGGACGACACCACCACCAGCGCGTCGGCCGCGTCCAGCACGCCCTTCATCGCCGAGTGCATCAGGCCGGTGCCGCAGTCGGTGAGCACGATGTTGTAGAAGTGCTCCAGCAGGTTGACCGTGCGCAGGTAGTCGCTTTCGGAGAACGCCTCCGACACCGCCGGGTCCTGCTCGCTGGCGAGGATCTCCAGCCGGCTCGACCCCTGTGAGGTGTAGGCGCGGACATCGCTGTAGCGGGTGATCTTGTCCGCGTCCCGCAGCAGGTGGCGCACCGTCGCCGTGGTCTCGATCGGGATCTTCTGCGACAGCGTGCCGCGGTCCGGGTTCGCGTCCACCGCGATCACCCGGTCGCCGCGCAGCGCGGCGAACGTCGAGCCGAGCGTGGTGGTGATCGTGGTCTTGCCGACGCCGCCCTTGAGGCTCAGCATCGCGATCCGGAAGCACCCGCGCAGCGGCTGGTTCACCCGCGCGACCAGCTCACGCTGCCGCTGCTCCAGCGGGCTCTCCCCCGGGTTGATCAGCTTGCCGGAGGCCAGGTAGACCGCCTTGCGCCAGCCCGACTGGGGCACGCGCTTCGGCGGCCGCACGGGGCGCTCGGGCGCGGCGTGACGCGGCCGGGACGGCTGCGGCAACGGCGGGTACGGGTACTGCGGCTGCCCGTACTGCTGGTGCAGCGGGGGCAGGTTCGGGTCGTAGCCGGGCTGCTGGTGCCGCGGCGGTGGAGGAGCCGGGTGCGAGGTGGAGTCGGTTCGTTCGTCGGAGAAGTAGGACTCGGGTTCGCGCGGCTCGGTCATCAGCCGACCCCGGCGTAGGAATGCAGGCCCGTGGTGACGAGGTTGACGAAGAACAGGTTGAACACCGTCACTGCGAACCCGAGGGTGTTGATGACCGCGGCGCGGGTGCCGCGCCAGCCCGCCGTGGCCCGCGAGTGCAGGTAGGCGGCGTAGACGACCCACGCGATGAACGCGGTGGTCTCCTTCGGGTCCCAGCCCCAGAACCGGCCCCACGCGGCCTCGGCCCACACGGCGCCGCACAGCACACCGAAGGTGAACAGCGGGAACGCGAACACGGTGGTGCGGTAGGCGATGCGGTCGAGCACGTCGGCGGCGGGCAGTCGCGACCCGAACCGGGCGAAGCGCTTCGGGTTGCGCTCGTGCGCGGTGCGGATCAGGTAGAGGATGCTGGCGACGCCGGGCACCAGGAAGATGCCGGACGACGCGGCCGCCGCGGACACGTGGATGATCAGCCAGTACGACTGCAGCGCGGGCTGGACCGGCGCGGCCACGGTGTAGAGCATCGTGCCGCCGACGAACATCAGGATGACCACCGGCAGCAGCAGGAAGCCGGACAGGTGGCGGGCCGGGAACTTGCGGATCACCACGAGCCAGGTCACCACGGCGATGAACGTCACCGCCATGATGTATTCGTACATGTTGCCCCACGGCACGCGGTGCGTCGCCAGACCACGCAGCACCAGCGCGGCCAGGTGCAGCAGCACGCCCAGGACGGTCAGCGCGGCACCCATCCGGCCGATGCGCTCGGCGCGGCCACGGGCGGCCCGGTCCGCCGGAGTTTCAGCCGGAGGGGTGACGGTCTCGCTGGTGCCTGGGCCGCCGGCCCCGACCAGTTCGCGCGCCCGCTCCCGGGTGCGCTCGGCCGCGCGGCGCCCCTTGGCGCCGAAGGACTGTTCGATGAGGAAGAAGACCAGCGCCAGTACGTAGATGGCCGTCGCTGTCGTGTAGGACCAGTCGCTGTACTGGGACAACGTCTCATTAACAGCAGCGCCCGGCATTGCCACTTACCTCCGTTTGCCTGTGAGCAGCTCGTCCGCGATCCGGGTGAACTCCTCGCCGTAGCCCGCCTGGTCGGTGCGGGCGAGCCCGCCCACCTCGACCACGGTACCCGTCCCGGCCTCGCCGCCCGGGACGACCCGCACCCACAGCCTGCGGCGTTTGATCAGCAACGACAACCCGAGGCCGACGAACATGACGACGGCGAACCCGAGCACGTACGTCTGGGTCGGGTCGTGCGAGATCTGCAGCGACACGAAGCGCTGCACCCCGTCGAACCGCACCACGGTGCCGTCGTCCAGGGTGACCGACTGGCCGACGTTCAGGTTCGAGCGGGCGACCCGGGTGAGGCGGCCGTCGTCCACCATGGACTGGTCGATGGAGAAGATCGACTGGCTCTGCCCGGAGTCCAGGCCGAGGTCGCCGCGCATCACGTCGACCGCGACCATCGGGTTGGTCAGCTCCGGCCCGCCGCCGGTCAGCACGCCGCCGTGCAGCAGCCCGTCCGGCGCGAACAGGCCGGTGATCGCGAGCTGCTTGGTGCGCCGCTCGAACGGGTCGGTGATGTTGGGCGGGTCGAACTTGGTCGCACCCTCGTTCAGCGTCGCGGTGCCGTCGGTCGGGCGCCACTGCGTCGCCTGCGTGCGGGTCGTGCCGTCCGGCCAGGTGATCGTGAAGATCGGCGAGTAGCCGTTGCCGAGCAGGTAGACGCGGTCGCCGGCCAGCCGCAGCGGCGAGTTGACCTCGAGCAGGTAGTTGCGCCAGGTGCCGGTCTCCAGGTCCGCGCCCGCCTGGTACTGGACGTTCGACCTGTACTGGATGGGCTGGCCGGCCTCGGTGAACTCGGCGCTGAAGTCGTTGACCTTGACGCAGAACGGGTTGAGGTCGGTGCCGTCGACCCGCAGCCCGGGGGTGAACGAGTCGTAGGCGTAGATCCCGGAGTTGCAGAACTGGGACCCGTTGGCCTGGACGATCACCTGGCCCTCGTAGGTGTACATCTTGCCCAGCGCGAACGCGATGATCAGCCCGAGCATCCCGAAGTGGAAGACCAGGTTGCCGGTCTCGCGGAGGTAGCCGCGCTCGGCGCTGATCGTGCGGGCGCCGTCGTCCTCCGCGCGCTCGACGGCGCGCCAGCCCTTGAGCCGGGCGCGAGCGGCGGCCAGTACCTCGTCGGGGTCGCGCGGGGTGGTGGCCTTGGCGAAGTGCGGCAGCCGGGCCAGGTTGCGCGGGGTGAGCACCGGCTTGGCGCGCATCGACCGGAAGTACTCGACGCTGCGCGGCAGCAGGCAGCCGACCAGCGAGATCATCAGCAGCAGGTAGATCGCCGAGAACCAGACGCTGGAGTAGACGTCGAAGAACTGCAGGCGGTCCAGCAGCGTGCCCCACCAGCCGTGGTCGGCGATGTACTGCTCGGTCTTCGGGGCGTTGAGCGTGCGCTGCGGCAGCAGGGCGCCGGGCAGCGCGGCGAGCGCGAGCAGGAACAGCAGGATCAGCGCGGTGCGCATCGCGGTGAGCCCGCGCCAGGTGTTGCGCAGGAACGCCAGCACGCGCTGGGCGGGCGAGTTGCGGTAGGGCTTGGGGTCCGGGGGCGCTTCGGTGGCGGTCACAGCGGCAGCACCGTGTCCGTGACGAAGGCGTCCCGCAGCCAGCTGACCAGCTCGCCCCACAGGCCGGTGACCAGCAGGACACCGACGACGAGCAGCAGCACACCGCCGAAGATCTGGACGCGGCGGCCGTTGCGGCGCAGCCAGTCGGTGGCGCGCACGGCCCAGCGCGCGCCGAACGCGATGAGCAGGAACGGCAGGCCCAGGCCGAGGCAGTAGACCAGGACCAGCAGGAACCCGCGGGCGCCGCTGGAGCCGGTGCCCGCGGCCAGCGCGAGCACGCCGGACAGCGTCGGGCCGATGCACGGCGTCCAGCCGAGCCCGAACACCGCGCCCAGCAGCGGCGCGCCGAGCAGACCGCCGCGCGGCCCGCGGTGCGACCGGACGTCGCGCTGCAGCGCCGGGATGAGACCGAGGAAGACCAGGGCCATCGCGATGGTGACCACGCCGCCGACGCGCTGCAGCAGGTCCTGGTTGACCAGCAGCGCGTCGGCGAGCCACACCAGGCTGCCCACCCCCGCGGCGAACACGACGGTGAACCCGAGCACGAACAGGGCGGCCGCGCCGACGACCGCGTAGCGGCCCTTCTTGCGGTCCTCGTCCGCGGTCACGGCCGGGGCGTCGGCGCCGACCAGCGCGGCGAGGTAGGCGAGGTAACCCGGCACGAGCGGGACGACGCAGGGCGAGGCGAACGAGATGGCACCCGCGAGCAGGGCGACCCCGGCGGCGAGCAGCAGCGGCCCGGAGGTCGCCAGCTCGGTCACGGAGTTCACGGTTCGAGGGTAAGCAGTGAGTTCGGTGTGAGTTCACCGGGATGGGGTCGGCCGATCGGCCGAGGACGGCGAGCCCTTCGACCGAAGCCGGCCCCGTGGTCCGCACCATACCTTTTCAGCCATGACGATTCCGCTGCGTGTCCACGCGTTGCTGTCCGTGCTGACCGGGGCGCCGCTGGTGTGGGAAATCACCCGCGTCGACCTGAGCCGTCCCGCCTCCTACGCGTTCCTGCTCTGCTGCGCGCTCGTCGCCGCGGCACCGTGGCTGGCGCTGCGCTTCCACTGGTCGACGGGGGTGCTGCCGGCCGCGGGCGGTGTGCTCGGCTCGGCCGGACTGGTGCTGCTGCTGGACTGGTTGCCGGCCCGGCCCGAGGTGGTGAACCTGCCGCTGGTCCAGGTGGCCGGCCTGATCGCGGTGCTGGTGATCGTCCTGCGCGACGCCGGGCCGTGGGGCGCGGTGCTCGGCGCGACCGCCCTCACGCTGTCCGCCGCGGCCGCCGCCGTGGCGATCCACCAGTGGGCGCGGGTGTCGCACCACCTCGCGACGCCGTACCCGCCGTCGGTCGTGGGCACGGCGCTGCTGGTATTCGGCGGCGCGCTGGCCTGCGGCGTCTTCCTGCGTTCCGGCTACTCGGCGGCGAGCCGCTGAACCACCGGCTCGATGTCGCTTGCCAGGATCGACCGCAGGTAGACCGCGGCCACCCGCTGCTGCTTGTCCAGGATGATCGTGGACGGCACGACGTTGCGCGGGTAGCCGGACAGCTGGAGCAGGCTGCGGCCCGGCGGGTCGTAGATGGACGGGTAGGTCAGCTGCCGGTTGCGCACGAAGTCCTGCGGCGCCGAGCGGTCGTCGTCGCGGACGTCGAGGCCGAGGACCTGCACGCCCTTGTCCTGGTGCGCCAGGTAGAGCTTCTCCAGCTCGGGCGCCTCGGTGCGGCACGGCGCGCACCACTGGCCCCAGATGTTGATCACCACGACCTGGCCGGCGTAGTCCGCGACCGAGATGGTCTTGCCCTCGGTCATCAGGTCCTCGCCGGACAGGTTCGGGATCGGCTGCCGGTCGGCGCCCTCGTAGAGGATGTCGGTCTTGCCGCCGGGCGCGACGAACTCGAAGTTGCTGCCCTGCGACACCGCGTCGTTGCCCGTGCTGCACCCGGCGAGCACGAACACGCTCGCCAGGACGGCCGCGAGGATCCGCTTCATGCTCCGGTCACCTTCGGGTCGGTGGCGCCGGCCGGTTCGCTGTAGACGATCTTCACCAGCTCCTCGCCCTGGAAGACCAGGCTGGTCAGCGACGCGAGCGAGCACTGGCGGCGGCGCGGGTCGTGCCACAGCGGCTTGGCCTCGAGGAACCGGCGCAGCGTCCAGATCGGCAGCTGGTGCGACACGCACAACGCCTCGTGCCCCTCGGCCTTCGAGCGGGCCCGCAGGACCGCGCCGAGCATCCGGTGCGCGATCTCCACGTACGGCTCGCCCCACGACGGCACGAACGGGTTGCGCAGCTTCGGCCAGTGCCGCGGCTGGCGCAGCGCGCCGTCGCCGACAGCGACCTTCTGCCCCTCGAACGCGTTGCCCGCCTCGATCAGCCGCTCGTCGGTCTGCACGTCGAGCCGGTGGGCCGCCGCGATCGGCGCCGCCGTCTCCTGCGCGCGCTGCAGCGGCGAGGAGACGACGTAGGCGATGTCGTGGGTGGCGACCGCCTCGGCGACGGTGAGGGCCTGGCGGCGGCCGCGTTCGGACAGGTGGAAGCCGGGGAGGCGACCGTAGAGGATCCCGTCCGGGTTGTGCACTTCCCCGTGCCGCAGCAGGTGCACGATGGTCGTCACTGTCGCGCCTCCGCCGCGGCCTTGGCGGCCGCCGGCAGCGCGGCCTCGATGACCTCGAACGCCGCGTCGTCCATCACGGAGTTGACGAACCACGCCTCGTACGCGCTCGGCGGGCCGTACACGCCGCGCTCCAGCAGGGCGTGGAAGAACGGCGGGAAACGCCAGGTGTCCGAGCTGGTGGCGTCGTGGTAGTTGCGCACCGGCTCCTCGCGGAAGAACACGCTGAGCAGGTTCCCGGCGTAAGCCACGTGGTGCGGCACGCCCGCCTTGTTCAGGGCCTCGGTGAACAACGCGCCCAGGCGCTGCGAGTTGGCGTCGAGGCGGCGGTACACCTCGTCGTCGGCCGCGCGCAGGGCCGCCAGGCCGGCGGCCACCGCGACCGGGTTCCCCGACAGCGTGCCGGCCTGGTAGACCGGGCCGGTCGGCGCGAGCCGCGCCATCACGTCCGAGCGGCCGCCGAACGCCGCGGCGGGCAGCCCGCCGGACATGACCTTGCCGAACGTGTAGAGGTCGCCGGGCACGCCCTCGATGCCGAACCAGCCGGACCGGGACACCCGGAAACCGGTCATGACCTCGTCCATGATCAGCAGCGCGCCGTGCTCGTGCGCGAGGTCGCGCAGCTGGGCGTTGAAGTCCGGGCCGGGCGCGACGGCACCCATGTTGCCGGCGGCGGCCTCGGTGATGATCGCGGCGATCGAGTCCGGGTTGTCCGCGAAGGACTGCCGCACGGCCTCGATGTCGTTGTAGGGCAGCACGATCGTGTCCGCGGCCTGCGCGCCGGTCACGCCGGGCGAGGTCGGCAGGCCGAGCGTGGCGACGCCGGACCCGGCCTGGGCGAGCAGCGCGTCGACGTGCCCGTGGTAGCAGCCGGCGAACTTGACGATCTTGCTGCGGCCGGTGAACCCGCGGGCCAGCCGGATCGCGCTCATCGTCGCCTCGGTGCCGGAGTTGACCAACCGCACCTGGTGCACCGGGTCGACCCGGTCGATGATCTCCTCGGCCAGCTCGACCTCACCGATGGTCGGCGTGCCGAACGACAGGCCCGAGCTCGCGGCCTCCCGCGCGGCTTCGACGACCGCCGGGTGCGCGTGCCCGAGGATCATCGGACCCCAGGAGGACACCAGGTCCACGTAGCGGTTGCCGTCGGCGTCCCACAGGTACGGGCCCTCGCCGCGCACCATGAACCGCGGCGTGCCGCCCACCGAGTTGAACGCCCGCACCGGGGAGTTCACGCCGCCGGGGGTCACCGCGGCGGCGCGGTCGAACCATGCCCTGGACTTGTCGACTTCTTGCGTCACAGACCCCAGTCTTGCAAAAGCCTCGTCAGGCCTGGTTCAGGTGTCCGGCGAAGTAGCCGAAGTCATCCCCGTCGCCGCCGCCTTCGCGGCTCTTGCGGCGGCGCTTGACCCGCGTCGCGAGCAGGATCTCGCGCACGGCGTCGGCCAGCAGGATCCCGGCGACCACGCCGAGGCCGATCGCGCCGGCCATCCAGCTGCCGATCCAGCGCGTGCTGGTCAGGACGGTGCCGTCGGTGAGCGTCACCGCCACGGTGTGCACGCCGTGCGGCCACAACTGGAACGCGCCCCACACGGCCACGGCCGCCAGCAGCACCTCGGCCAGCGCGACGACCGCGCGCACGGGCTGGTTCAGGCGGGGCTGTTCAGTCACGTGAGCAGCCTCTCATGCCGCCCGCGCGTCGCGCAGCGCGGTCCGCAGCGCCTCGACGTCCTTGGCCCAGGCGAGGACGACCGTGTCGTCGGCGAGCCGGATGGGCAGCGCCTCGTACTTGTTCGGGGTGGTCCAGCCGCCGCCGAGGACGCGCGCCCCGGCCGGCGCGCCGACGTCGGTGACCTCGGCGATGTCCGTCAGCGGCACCCGCTCGCGGCCCTGCCACAGCGCGTCGTCGGTGACCTGGACGGTGAGGAACCGGCGCCGCGCGTACACCCAGGGCGCGGTGATCGCGGCCAGGCCGAGGCCGACGATCACCCACGCGACGGTGTGCGTGGCGCCGGTGAGCAGCTCGGCCAGGAACCCGAGCAGGGCGAAGCCGGGCCCGTAGGCGAGGGCCGTCCAGCTCGCTCCGCGCTCCAGGTACCGGGTCACGCTACCGGCGGCCGACCTTCGGGAAGTACGGCTGCACCGACGGGATGTACATCAACACGAGCGCGACCAGGCAGAGCAGCGTCGCGATCAGCGAAATGCCGGTGTAGGCCTGCATCACGAACTGGAAGACCAGGGTGATGGCCACCAGGACGGTCAGGACGGTGCGGGCGGAGCGGGTGCCCTGCCGCGCCTTCCAGGCGAACAACACGAAGAAGGCCGCGAACGACACCGAGCCGACCAGCAGCATCGCGAACAACACGGTGGTGCCGGAGGAGATCTTGTCCGGGGTGATCTGCGGGTCGGTGTTGGCCTTCACCAGGACGTCGATCACCTGTTGCCGCGACAGGAACACGACCAGGTAGGCGATCACCAGGACCACCGCCGAGGCGACCCAGAACCAGAACGACACCTGCACCGGCTTCGGCGGATCGGGCCGTTCGACCTCGTCGCCCGGCAGGCTCGGCGCCGGGGGCAGGCCCTGGGCGCGGCGCTCGTCGTCCGATTCGTTCCCTGCGGTCACGCCACAGAGACTACTGTGCCGCGCCAGCGGCTCCGTTGAGGGCGGTGGTGGGCTGGCGGGTGGGCTACTGCGCCGCGCCAGCGGCTCCGGTGCGGGCGGTGCTGGGCTCAGTCGAGCCAGGCCGCCGCCTCCGTGGCCCAGTAGGTCAGGATCATGTCCGCGCCCGCCCGGCGGATCGAGGTCAGCACCTCGAGGATGGTGCGCTCGCGCTCCAGCCAGCCGTTCGCCGCGGCCGCCTCGACCATCGCGTACTCGCCGGAGATGTTGTACGCGGCGACCGGGACCGGGGAGGCGTCGGCCGCCTGGCGGAGGACGTCCAGGTAGGACAGTGCCGGCTTGATCATGATGGCGTCGGCGCCCTCTTCGACGTCCAGCTCGATCTCGCGCAGCGCCTCGCGGGCGTTGCCCGGGTCCTGCTGGTAGGTCTTGCGGTCGCCCTTGAGCTGGGAGTCCACCGCCTCGCGGAACGGGCCGTAGAACGCGCTGGCGTACTTGGCGGAGTAGGCGAGGATGCCGGTGCCGGTGTGGCCGGCTTCGTCGAGGGCCCGGCGGATGACGCCGACCTGGCCGTCCATCATGCCGCTCGGCCCGACTAGGTGCGCCCCGGCTTCGGCCTGGGCGACGGCCATCTCCGCGTACAGCTCCAGGGTGGCGTCGTTGTCCACGGCGCCGCTGTCGTCGAGGACGCCGCAGTGGCCGTGGTCGGTGAACTCGTCGAGGCAGGTGTCGGCCATCAGGACGGTCGAGTCGCCGAGTTCGGAACGCAGATCACGCAGGGCGACGTTGAGGATGCCGTTCTCGTCGATCCCGCCGGAGCCGGTGGCGTCCCGGTGCGCCGGGATGCCGAACAGCATGAGCCCGCCGACGCCGGCCCCCACCGCCTCGACGGCCGCCTTGCGCAGCGAGTCCCGCGTGTGCTGGACGACGCCCGGCATGCTCGCGATGGGCCGGGGCTGGTCGGCCCCTTCCGCGACGAACATGGGCAGGATCAGCTGGCGCGGCCGGAGGGTGGTCTCGCTGACGAGGCGCCGCAGCGCCGCCGTGCTACGCAACCGGCGGGGACGATGCTCGGGAAACACGCCACCGACGGTACTCCGGCCCCGGACACGGCTCGGGGCCGCCCGTGAGATCTCACAGACGGCCCCGAGCCGGTGGAATCAGGAAGAACGCCGCGTGCGCTTCGCCTTCCGGGGCGGCGGCAGGGCGCCCTCCGCGCGCAGCTTCGCGGCGTGCGCGGCCAGCGCGTCGACCAGGTGCGGCACGTCGGCCACCTCCGGCTGCCCGTCCACCCGCAGGCCGAACTCCACCGCGGTCTCCGCGGTCTTCGGCCCGATGCACGCCACCAGCGTGCGCGTGTGCGGCTTCCCGGCGATGCCGACCAGGTTCCGCACCGTCGAGGACGAGGTGAAGCACACCGCGTCGAACCCGCCGGTCTTGATCATCTCGCGCGTCTCGGCCGGCGGCGGCGCGGCCCGGACGGTCCGGTAGGCCGTCACGTCGTCGACCTCCCAGCCGCGGTCCACCAGGCCCGCGGACAGGGTCTCGGTGGCGATGTCGGCCCGCGGCAGCAGCACGCGGTTCACCGGGTCCAGCACGTCGTCGTACGGCGGGAACTCGGCCAGCAGACCCTCGCTGGACTGCTCGCCCTGCGGGATCATCTCCGGGTTGATGCCGAACGCCCGCACGCGCGCCGCGGTGGCCTCGCCGACGCAGGCGATCTTCACGCCGGAGAAGGCGCGGGCGTCGAGGCCGAACTCCTCGAACTTCTCCCACACCGCCTTCACCGCGTTGGCCGAGGTGAACACGATCCACTGGTAGCGGCCGTCGACCAGGCCCTTGACCGCGCGCTCCATCTGCGCGGGGCTGCGCGGCGGCTCGACCGAGATGGTCGGCACCTCGTGCGAGGTGGCGCCGTGGATGCGCAGCCGCTCGGCCATCTCGCCGGCCTGCTCCTTGGTGCGCGGCACCAGGACCTTCCAGCCGTACAGGGCACGCGACTCCCACCAGGACAGCTTCGACCGCTGCCCGGCCTGCTCACCGACGGTCACCACGAGCGGTCCGACCAGCTCACCGGCGTCCTGCGACAGGCTCGCCAGCGTGGTGTCGACCGTGCGCTGGGTGTTGATCGTGCCGTTGGCGGTCACGGCGACCGGGGTGGTGCCGGCCAGGCCGTGCTCGGTCAGCGCGCCCGCGGCCTCGGCCAGCTGGCCGGACGTCGCGTGCAGCACGATCGGGCCCGGCGCCGCGGCCACCTTCGCCCAGTCCACGTCACCGCGGACGTCCACGTCGGTGTAGCTGCCGCCGAGCGCGATGCCGGCGTAGGCGGGCACGGCCGAGCCCGGCGTGATGCCGGGGACGACCTCGAAGACCGCGCTGGTCTTCGCCACGGCCTGCACCTCGGCGACGGCGGCGGCGCTGGTCAGCGGGTCACCGCTGGACAGGCGCAGCACCAGCCGTCCGCCCTTGGCCTCGTTGGCGAGGTCCTTCGCGACCTCGGCCGGCTCGCCGACGGCGGGCCGGACCTCGGCGTCCGCGCTGGCGCCCGCGAGCACGCCGGCGGGCACGTCCGGGTCGGTCACCACGACCTCGGCCTTCGCCAGGAGCTCCTGGGCACGTACGGTCAGCAGTCCGGCGTCGCCGGGGCCGGAGCCCACGAAGGCGACGCGCCCAGCGGTTGTCCGCGCGGGGGTCATCGTGTCTTTCTCCTATTGATCGGCGCGAGCACGCCGTACCGTTCGAGGAACTGGTTTACCGTGATTCGCGGCCCGGGCCGGACAGCGCGCCGGCTCCGAGGTCGAGCAGCTCCGCGGCCAGGTCACGGCCGAGTTGCTCCGCTTCGCTCTTGCCGGCGACCGCCGAGGCCCGCAGCAGCTGCACGGACTCGTCGTCGAGGCCTGCGGCGGCGACCCCGCGCAGCGAGACGCGTTCGACCACTCGGTCGCCCGCGCCTGTGTCTTCGTAATCCTCCACAACCTCGGCGAGTGCGCCGACGGGCGCGCTGCAGCCGGCTTCGAGCGCGGCCAGCATGGCCCGCTCCGCCGTCACCGCGGCCCGTGTCGCTTCGTCGTCCACAATGGACCGAAGAAGGTGTTCGATGTCCACGTCGTCGACGCGGCACTCCACCGCCAGCGCGCCCTGGGCGGGCGCGGGCAGCATCTGGATCGGGTCCAGGGTCTCGGTGATCACGTCGGCCCGGCCGAGGCGGACCAGGCCGGCGCGGGCCTGCTCGACGGCGTCCAGCTCGCCGTCGAAGACCTTGTTCAGCCGGGTGTCGATGTTGCCCCGGATGGGCACGACCTCGAAGCCGAGGCCGAGCGCGCGCAGCTGCGCCGTGCGGCGCGGTGAGCCGGTGCCGATCCGGGCGCCGGAGGGCAGCTCGCCCAGGGTCAGCCCGTCGCGCGCGATCAACGCGTCACGCGGGTCCTCCCGCGGCGGCACGGCGGCCAGCACGATGCCGCGCTCGGGCGCCGTCGGCAGGTCCTTGTACGAGTGCACCGCGACGTCGACCTGCTTGTTCAGCAGGGCCTCGCGCAGCGCGGAGGTGAACACGCCGACACCGATCTCCGCGATCGGCGCGCTGGAGCGGTCACCGGGTGTGGAGACCTTGACGATCTCGACCTCCTGCCCCGCCTTGCGCAGCGCGTCGGCGACCGTGCCGGTCTGCGTCAGGGCGAGCGCACTGCCCCGGGTCCCGATCCGAATGGTCCTCGTCACTTGCCTTCACCGTCTGTCCTGGGCAGGCGCTCGGTGGTCGGGCTCGACACGACGGCCGGCGAGGCCGGGTCGAGCTCGAACAGCTCCCGGAGCGCGTTGGCGTAGTCCGTGCCCTGGGTTTCCGCGGCGAGCTGCTTCACACGCACCGTCGGCGCGTGCAGCAGCTTGTCCACGACCCGGCGCACGGTCCGGTTGAACTCGTCGCGGACCGCGGCGTCGAGACCGGGCAGCCGGTTGTCCAGCCGCAGCATCTCGGCGTCGACGACCTCGGCGGCCCGCTTGCGCAGCGCGGTGACGGTCGGGGTGACCGCGGCGCTGCGCTGCGCGGCGAGGTACTCGGTCGGCTCGTCCAGCACGATGCCGTTGGCCTTGGCGATCTGCTTGGCGCTGCCTGCCGAACCGTGCGAGTCCATCCGCCTGCGGACGGTCTCCAGGTCGACCAGGCGCACGCCGGGCAGGGCGTCCACGTCGGGGTGGACGTCGCGCGGCAGGCCGAGGTCGCACACGACCACCGGGCGGTCGCCGCGCGCGGCCAGGTGCGCGGGGGTGATGACGACGTCCTGGGCGCCGGTGCAGGCGACCACGACGTCGGCGTCGGCCAGGCGCGCGGTCAGCTCGTCCATGCCCGCGGCCACGGCGGGCACGCCCTGCTCGGTGACGTTGGCCGCGAACCGCTCGGCGTTGGCCAGGGTGCGGTTGACGACCGTGATCCGGCCGATGCCGCCCTTGCGCAGCTGGCTCGCGGACAGCGCGCCCATCGAGCCGGCGCCGACGATCACCGCGTGCTTGCCCGCCAGGTCGGGCGCCTCGCCGAGGGCCTCGGACACCACGGACGCGCCGAGGTGGTCCAGCCCGGTCTCGGAGTGCACGCGCTTGCCGACGCGCAGCGTGGTCTGGATCAGCTCGTGCAGGGTGCGGCCGACGGTGCCGGCCTCGCGCGCGGCGGCGTAGTAGTTGCGCACCTGGCCGAGGATCTGGGTCTCGCCGACGACCATCGAGTCCAGGCCGGAGGCCACGGAGAAGATGTGCTCGACCGCGGCGCCCGCGTAGTGCACGTAGAAGTTGTCGTAGAGGTCGGCGGCGTCGCAGCCGGCCTGCCGGGCGAGCACCTCGGAGATGTCGGCGAGACCGCCGTGGAACGCCTCGACCACCGAGTAGACCTCGATGCGGTTGCAGGTCGAGACGACCATGACCTCGTTCACGTGCGGCGACTGCTGGAGCTCGTGCAGGACCTTGTCCAGCTCCGTCGCCGGGATCGCGACCTTCTCCAGCGTGCGGAGATCGGCAGTGCGGTACGACAGCCCGACGGCCAGGACACTCACTTAGCGCACCACCATTCCGTTACCCACGTTCTCCGCTCGCCGGGCGACGTGGAACGACAGGATCTGCAGCTCCACGGCCAGGTCGACCTTGCGCACCTCGACGTGGTCGGGTACCTGGAGGACCACCGGCGCGAAGTTCAGGATGCACTGCACCCCGCCCTGCACCAGCCGGTCGGCGACCGTCTGGGCGGCGGGCGGCGGCGTCGCGATGACGCCGATCGAGATCCCCCGCTCCGAGCACACCTCGGGGATGTCGTTGAGGTGCGACACCGGGATCCCGCCGACCGGCACGCCGATCAGGTCGGGGTCGATGTCGAACAGCGCCTCGACCGGGAACCCCCGGCCGGGGAAGCCTCCGTAATTGGCCAACGCATGACCGAGGTTACCGATTCCGACGACGGCGACCTTGTGCTGTCGCGTGAGTCCCAATATGCGTTCGAGCTGGGCGACCAGGACGGCCACCTCGTAGCCGACGCCGCGGGTGCCGTAGGAGCCGAGGTAGGACAGGTCCTTGCGCAGCTTGGCGGAGTTCACGCCGGCCGCGGTGGCGAGCTCCTCGCTGGCCACGGTGGTCGCGCCTTGCTCGGCCATCGCGGACAGGACGCGCAGGTAGACGGCGAGACGGGCGACGGCGGCCTCCGGGATCGCGCGGACCCGGGCCTCCTCGGCGCCGTTCTCGGTGACCGCGGGCATCTCCGCGGTGGGGGCGTTGTCGGCGTCCGGGGTGGACAGGTTCCGGGCGACGGCCGCACCGTTTCGCCGGCCACGCTGTGACACCACGCCGGCCTCCTCGTTCCACGCCCTCGATGAGCTTCGAATTCCCTCTTGACCCGGGCCGCGAAGTCGGGTTTGATGCACGGCCGCCGTGAGGGGTACCGGCAATACGGTAGCCACTTGTGAACGCAGGCACAAAGTGGCTGGTCAACGGCATGACCGAAAGCACACCTAGCGCGCGGTGAAGGTGATCGCGTGCCAGCCGGTGGCGCCGTCGGGGAGGACGTCGGCGAGCTGATCGGTCTGGGTGTAGCCGCTCCGGTCCGTTGCTCGCACCCGCACGACGTGGTTGCCGCGCGCGGCGGCGACGTCCGCCCACCACATCCGCCACGCGTCCACCGTCACCTCCGTGGACAGCTGCGCGGGCTCCCACGGCCCGTCGTCCACGCTCACCTCGACCCGGTCGATGCCGGTGTGCTGGGCCCACGCGAGCCCGGCGACCCGCACCGGCCCGGCGGTGACCGGCCCGCGCGGCGCGTCGATCCGCGACTGGGTCTTGATCGGCGCGTGCTTCGCCCAGCCGCGCCGCAGCCAGTACGGCGTGCGCGCGTCCCAGGTGGTGACCTCCAGGTCGGTGACCCATTTCGTCGCCGAGACGTAGCCGTAGAGCCCGGGCACGACCAGCCGCGCCGGGAAGCCGTGCTCGACGGGCAGCGGCTCGCCGTTCATACCGATCGCCAGCATCGCGCCCACCGACGGATCGGCCATCGCGGCCACCGGCGTGCCCGCGGTCCAGCCGTCGGCGCTGGTGGAGAACACCTGCTCGGCGCCGGGTGCGACCCCGGCCTCGGCCAGCAGCTCGGCGAGGTCGACGCCGACGAACCGCGCGGTGGAGATGTAGGGCCCGCCGACCGGGTTGGACACGCAGCACAGGGTCACGATCCGCTCGACCAGCGGCCGGTTCCGGATGCCGGACCAGGAGTAGGTGGTCTCGCGGTCCACCATGCCGTGGATCCGCAGCGACCAGTCCTCGGTGCGCACCTGCGGGACGACGAGCGCGGTGTCGATCCGGTAGAAGTCCGCGTTGGGCGTGAGGAACGGCGGCGTGCCGAACTTCGCGAAGTCCGCGCCGGCGGGCACCGGTGGCGCGGTCCGGGCCGGGATCAGCGGACCGACGGCCGCCCGGGAGCCCTCGGCGTCCTTGCTCGCGCCGACCAGCTGTCCGGCGACCCCGGCGGCACCGGCGCCCGCCACGGCGAGCAGGAAGTTCCGCCGCGCCGCCGACGAGTACTGCCCGTCCAGCGCGGTCCGGTGCAGCCACGCGAACACCGCGAGCCCGGCGACCAGGCTGACCACCGGCGCGAGCAACGCGATCTGCCCCAGGTCGGGGCGGGTGAACACGGCGGCACCGCCGAGCACGCCGACCACGGACACGAACACGAGCCCCGGCGCGGGCCGGCGGCGGGAGGCCAGCCCGGCGGCCACCGCGAGCACCAGCGCCACCACGGCCATGCCGGTCAGCAGCACCGCCTTGTCCGCGGTGCCGAACGCTCGCACCGCGAAGTCCTTGAGCCAGCCCGGGGACACGTCGATCGCCGCGTTGCCGACCGCGAAGAACGGCGAAGCGCCCGCCCCGACGAACCCGGCCACCAGGTGCCCGGTCCCGAGCGCGGCGACCAGGGCGATCACGCCGATCAGCCCGGCGACGGGCGCGGACAGCCGCGGCGGCTCGAGGTGCGTGCTCACCCCACCAGTCTGACCCGTGCGGGTCACGCCAGCGCGGCGCGGAAGCGGTCCTCCTCGACCTTCCAGTAGCCGTGCTCGGCGCCGTCGACGAGGATCACCGGCACCCGGTCGCCGTACTCGGCCTGCCACTCCGGATCGCTGTCGACGTCCTCGGCGCGCCACGGCACACCCAGCTCGGCGCAGATCCGCTCGACGTCGCGTTCCGCCTGGACGCACGACGAGCAGCCCCGGCGGGTCATCACGGTCACTTCGTGGGCCATGGGCCCATCATCCCCGCAGCTGGACGCGGCGCAGCTTCCCGGTCGCCGAATGCGGCAGCCGCTCGGCGAACTCGACCGTGCGCGGCACCTTGTACCCGGCCAGGTGGGCGGCGCAGTGCTCGACGACCTGCTGCTCGGACAGCGACGCGCCGGGCGCGGGCACCACGACCGCCTTGACCGCCTCGCCGCTGCGCTCGTCGAGCACCCCGACCACGGCCGACTCGGCGACCTCCGGCAGCCGCGCGATGACCTCCTCGACCTCGTGCGGGTAGACGTTGAAGCCGTTGACGATGATCAGGTCGTTGGCGCGGTCCACCAGGTGCAGGTCGCCGTCGCTGTCCAGGAACCCGACGTCGCCGGTGCGGAACCAGCCGTCCGCGTCCGGCCCGTGCGCCCCGTCCGGCCAGTAGCCGGAGAACAGGTTCGCGCCGCGGATCGCGACCAGCCCGGTGCCGTCGCCGTCCTCGGCGAACACGTCGTCCGGGTCGTCCGGGTCGAGCGGCACCGCCTCGCCCGAGCCGTCCGGCCCGACCAGCCGGACCTCCACGCCGGGCAGCGGACGGCCGGTCGACCCCGGCTTCGGGTAGCCGGTGACCAGCGTCGACGTCACCACCGGCGCGGTCTCGGTCAGCCCGTAGCCCTCGAAGACGCCCAGCCCGGTCTTCTCCCGGATCGCGGCCAGCACCTTCGGGTGCAGCGGCGCGGCGCCCGAGGTGAG
This sequence comes from Amycolatopsis ruanii, assembly GCF_003385175.1. Lineage (NCBI taxonomy): Bacteria > Bacillati > Actinomycetota > Actinomycetes > Pseudonocardiales > Pseudonocardiaceae > Amycolatopsis > Amycolatopsis ruanii. The sequence goes on along the minus strand of NZ_PQHY01000037.1, from coordinate 33,631 downwards.
CAGGCGGACCGTGCCCAGGCCGGCGGCCAGCTCCTCCGGCTCCAACGCGGCCAGCTCGGCGTACATCGCCGGCACCCCGCCGATCACGGTCACGTGGTGGTCCACGCACGCCTGCAGCGCCTGCCGCGCGTCGAACCGTTCGGCCAGCACGGCCGTCGCGCCCACCGCGGTGCTCAGCAGCAGGCCCGGGCCGAGGCCGTAGACGTGGAACAGCGGGATCGCGATCAGCACCCGGTCCGGGTGCCCGACCGGCGCCGGGTCGAGGCGGCCCAGTTGTTCGAGGTTGGCCAGCAGCGCGCGGTGGGACAGCATCACGCCGCGCGGCGGTCCGGTGGTGCCCGAGGTGTAGGACAGCACGGCGATGTCCTCACCACCGCCGCGGGCGGGGAAATTCGCACCGGGACCGATTTCCGGCCGCAGCACGGGCACCTCGTCCGTGCCGTCGTCGGGGTCCCGGCTGATCACCAGGCGCGCGCCGCTGTGCGCGAGCACGGTGTCCAGCTCCGGGCGCGGAGCCAGCGGCGAGACCGGCACGGCGATCGCACCGGAGCGGGTGACGCCGAACAGGGCGACGGCGAAGTCCGCCGAGGTGGGCAGCCGCATCGCGACGCGGTCACCGGCCCGCACGCCCTGGCCGGTGAGCCGCTGCGCGAGCCCGCCCGCGGCCGCGTCCAGCTCGGACCAGGTCAGGCTGACACCGGCCGCGGTGTCGATCACCGCGACGGCGTCCGGCCACTGCTCGGCGGCGCCGGTGAGCAGGTCGGCGATGTTGCCCGTTTTCATGTGAGTCAGTGTGGCACCAACCAGGCGTCGTCTCACCCGTCACGGGGAAGCCCGGCGATCGTCGCTCTTCCGAGACCCCCGCCACTACCTACTTCCGGGTAACTACCCGTATGCTGCTTCTCGCGTCGTAGTGGTGATGATCACTCGGGTCGGACGAAGGAGTCGCCGTGACGAACTGGCTTGCCGCCCGTCCAGCGGGTCTGCACGTCGGCACGGTCACCCGCGTGGACGAGGTGCCGGACGAGCAGGCGGGGCCGTGGGCCCTGGTCCGCGCCGCCCAGCAGGGTGACACCGCCGCCTTCGGCGCGCTCTACGACCAGTACGTCGACGTCGTCTACCGCTACGTGTACTTCCGCCTCAGCGACCGCGAGCTGGCCGAGGACATCACGAGCGAGACGTTCCTGCGGGCGCTGCGCCGGATCTCGTCGGTCAGCTACCAGGGTCGCGACGTCGGCGCGTGGTTCGTCACCATCGCGCGCAACATCGTGCTCGACCACCTCAAGTCCAGCCGGTACAAGCTCGAGGTGGTCACCGACGAGGTCGCCGACTCGGGCTCGGCGCCGTTCGCCGCGACCTCGGGTCCCGACGCGGGCCCGGAGCAGCAGGCGGTCACCAGCGCGACCCGCGACGCCCTGCTGTCCGCGATCGCCGGCCTGGGCGACGACCAGCGGGAATGCATCGTGCTGCGGTTCATCCAGGGCCTGTCGCTGGCCGAGACCGCGCGGATCATGAAGCGCAACGAGGGCGCCATCAAGGCGTTGCAGCACCGCGCGGTGCGCAAGCTCGCGCAGCTCCTGCCGGACGGGTGGCGCTGACCGCGTAACAACCGGACGGTTTGCGTCGTTGCAGGTGGTGTGGACGAACACCGGTGGACGGCGCGTGAGCTGGAGGTCATCTCCGGCCTTCGCGCACTGGGGCGCGCCGTCGAACCGGACGAGCACACCAGGGCCCGCATCCGCGCCGACATCTCGCGGAAGCTGGAGGCGGAGCCCAGCCGGCGGCGGCGCGTGCTGGCGACCGTCCTGGCCGCCGCGGCCGCGCTGATCGTCTTCGTCGCCGGGGTCGGCCTGCTGCTCTCCCGCGGCTCGCTGCCCGGTGACCCGCTCTACGGCATGAAGCTGGCGAGCGAGGACGCCCAGCTGCAGCTCACCTTCGACGAGGCCGCGCGCGGGTCGAAGCACCTGCAGTTCGCGGCGAACCGGCTCGACGAGCTCGCCGCGATGCCCTCCCCCGGCGCCGACGCTTTTCTGACAACGTTGTCGGCATTCGCCGCGGAGGCGACGGCCGGGACCGCGCGGCTCACGGTGCTCGGCGTGCAGGGCGACACGGCCCGGCTGGAGCAGCTGCGGACGTGGGCGCGCGAGCAGGCCGGCAAGCTCGGCGGCCTCGCGGTGCCCGACGCCGCGCGCAACGGGTTCACGCAGGCCGGGGCGCTGCTCAACCGCATCGACGCGCGGGCGGTGGCGCTGGCCGGGCGGCTGTCCTGCTACCGCATCACCACCGGCGAGGCCGACGACCTGGGCGCGGTCCCGGCGTCCGGCGAGTGCGCGGTCCCGCCGGACGCGCTGCTCGGCATCCCGACCGCGGTGCCGCTGCCGCCGGTGAGCACGGTGTCCCCGCCGCCGGTCGAGATCGCGACGACGCCGACCGCGCCCGGGACGAGCGCACCGGTCGTGCCCACGGCGACGGGTCCCCTGCCGCGGCCGAGCAGCGGTCAGGCGCCCCCGGTCCTGCCGCCGCCGATCAGCGCGCCGACCAGCACCCGGCTGCCGGTGCCGTCGACCACGACGCCACCGCCGTTGATCTCGATCCCGCCGCTGATCCCCGGCCTGCCGGGACTCGGGATCGGCTGAGCGGCCGCAGCACCGCCACGCTGTTCGCCTTCGCCTGCCTGGTCCTCGGGCCGCCGTGCGGGCTCGCCGTCGTCCAAGCGAGCGGCGGCGCGTGGGCGGCGGCCGCGTGCACCGCGGCGGCCGGCCTCGTGCTGGGTGCGCTGGTGCACTTCACCGGGCTGACCGGGATGTTCCTGGGTGCGGACGCACCGCCGGGCCGCGCGCGGCGGGCATCAGTGCAGGAGCTTCAGGCCCAGCACCCCGGCGACGATGAGCGCCAGGCACACCAGCCGCGCCGCGGTCACGGCGTCGCCGAGCGCGACCATGCCGTAGACGGCGGTGCCGATCGCACCGATGCCCACCCAGATCGCGTAACCGGTGCCGATGGGGATCGACCGCATCGCGTAGGAGAGCCCGGCCATGCTGGCGACGAGCGCGACGACGAACACCACGCTGGGCACGAGACGGGTGAAGCCGCGAGCGGCGTTGAGGGCGGCGGCCCACACGGTCTCGAGCAGACCGGAGACGACGAGAACGATCCACGCCATGACGGAAAAACCTCCGAACAGAACCGACAACCTGCCACGTCGTCTTGTCCTGCCGGGTACGACGTTCTCGTCCGGGGTGGCGCGCCACCGCCGCCCACGTTACCCGGTTCCGCGCCGCTGCGCCCGGAACACCACGAACAGCAGCCGCAGCCCCAGCAGCGCGCTGACCACCAGCAGGTTGTAGCCGAACACGTGGTTCAGCGTCAGCTCGGGCAGCACCCGCGGCCCGCCGGTGCTAGCGAGCAGCAGGACCGCCATCAGACCGGTCGCCGCGCCGGTCAGGGCCAGCAGCAGCTCGTGCAGCATGCCGAACACCACCGCCCGGTCGCGCTCGTCGGCGAAGGTGCGCACGTTCACCGTCAGCCGGCCCTGCTCCAGCGCCGACGTCAACCGGTCCACGCGGCGGGGCAGGCGGCGCAGCACCGGCAGCAGCGCGACCAGCTCGTCGGTCACCGCGCCGCGCAGCGAGCCCGGCTGCAGCCGCTCCCCGACCAGCGAGCCGGCGAACGACCGGGACGCGCCGAGGATGTCGAAGCCCGGCGACAGCAGCCCGAGCGTGCCCTCCATCGTCGCCAGCGCCCGGAACACCGTCGCGGTCGCCGGCGGGATCGACAACCGGAACTCGGCGATGATCCGGAACAGGTCGGTGAACATGTCCACGTCCGGCGACCGGCCGTGCGACAGGTGCTTCGCCATCAACGCGCCCAGGGCCCGCGCCAGGCGCTGCTCGTCGATCTCGTCCGGCCGGTCCACGATCTCCAGCAGACCGTCCCGCAGCCCCTCCGGATCGCCGCGGTCGACGGCGGCGAACAGGTTCGCCAGCCCACCGCGCAGGGACGAGTCGAGGCGGCCGACCGAGCCGAAGTCGAGCAGCCCGAGGGTGCCGTCGGTGAGCAGGAGGACGTTGCCCGGGTGCGGATCGGCGTGGAAGACCCCGTGCAGCAGGACCTGCCGGAGCAGCGAGTCCAGCAGCCCGCGGGCCAGGACCGCGCGCCGTTCCGCCGGCACCTCGGCGATGCCCTCGCGCACCGGCACGCCGTGCAGGCGCCGCATGACCAGCACGCGCTCACCGGACAGGTCGGCGTGCACGGACGGCAAGGCGACGGCCGAGCCGTTCTCGGCGGCGGCGACCGCGGTGAGGTTGCGGGCCTCGACGCGGAAGTCCAGCTCCTCGGTGAGCGCGGCGCGGAAGCCTTCGGCGAGGTCGAGCACGCCGAGCGAGCGCGCCCAGGCCGCCCGCAGTTCCAGCGAGCGCGCGACGCGGAAGACGATGTCGAGGTCGCGCTCGACGATCCGGTCGATGCCCGGCCGCCGCACCTTGACGACGACGTCCTCACCGCTGTGCAGCCGGGCCCGGTAGACCTGGGCGATCGACGCGGCGCCGAGCGGTTCGGGGTCGAACTCGGCGAACACCTCGGCGCGCGGGCGGCCCAGCTCGGCCTCCAGTTCGCGCTCGACGTCGGCGAACGGCACCGGCGCGACGCGGTCCTGCAGCAGGCTCAGCTCGTCGACGAACACCGGCGGCAGCACGTCCGGCCGGGTGGAGAGGACCTGGCCGAGCTTCACGAAGGTCGCGCCACCGTCCTCCAGTGCGCGCCGCAGCGAGCGGGCCAGGGTGGCGTGCCGGCCGGAGTCGGTGACGCGGCGGCCGGTGAGGTAGGGCCCGATGCCGTGCCGCACGGCGATCCGCGTGATCTGCGAGTACCGGCGGGCCCGGGCGAACCGCGCGCGCAGCGACCGGACCCGGCCGAGCAGCCCGAGCCCGCCGCCGCTGGGGACGGCCATCTCGGCGAGGAACAGGAAGATCAGCGTCGCCAGGAACGCGCATCCGGCGAGCGGCAGGATGAAGCCGAGGTACGCGCCGGCGGAATCGCGCGTCAGCACCCCGATCCGGCCCGCCAGTCCACCCGCGACGGTCCACCCGGCGGCGGCGCCGAGCAGCGCCCGGAACGTGCCGATGCGCACGCCGAGCACCCGCCGCGAGGCGACCACGAGCGGCCACAGCATGAGCAGGTAGACGGGCAGGCTGAGCAGCCCCAGCAACGCTGTCGACATGGTGTTTCCCCCGGCGTGCGATGAGTGTCCCGATCGAAGCACACCGGTGCCCGGTGTGGAGGGATCGCCTGATCCGGATGCGTGACGTGCTCGCTACGCTGACCCCAGGGACAAGCGCAGGAGGCGGTGTGCGTGTGGCGTAGCAGGGGTGACGGCCCGGAGCGCGAGCGGCTCGCCGAGATGGCCGGCGAGGCGTCGGCCGACGCCGCCGTGGCCATGGAGGCCCAGGCCGACGTGCCCCCGGCGCCGCCGGACCTGACCGCCGCCGCGTTCTTCGACGTGGACAACACGATGATGATGGGCGCGTCGATCTTCCACTTCGCCCGCGGGCTGGCCGCGCGCAAGTACTTCACGACGTCGGACCTGGCCGGGTTCGCGTGGCAGCAGATCAAGTTCCGGGTCGGCGGGCGCGAGTCGCACAGCGGGGTGCAGTCCAGCCGCGAGCAGGCGCTGTCGTTCGTCGCGGGCAAGACGGTCGCCGAGATGAACCAGGTCGGCGAGGAGATCTACGACGAGCTGATGGCCGACAAGATCTGGTCGGGCACCCGCGCGCTGGCCGAGATGCACCTCAACGCGGGCCAGCGGGTGTGGCTGGTGACGGCGACGCCGGTCGAGCTGGCGGCGATCATCTCCCGGCGGCTGGGGCTCACCGGCGCGCTGGGCACGGTGGCCGAGCACGTGGACGGGGTGTACACGGGTCGTCTGGTCGGCGACCTGCTGCACGGCAGGGCGAAGGCCCACGCGGTGCGCGCGCTGGCCGCCCGGGAGGGCCTGAACCTCCGGCGGTGCACGGCGTACTCGGACTCGTCGAACGACATCCCGATGCTGTCGGTGTGCGGCACGGCGGTGGCGGTGAACCCGGACGCCGGCCTGCGCGAGGTGGCGCGCGCCCGCGGCTGGGAAATCCGCGACTTCCGGACGGGCCGGAAGGCAGCGAAGATCGGGGTGCCGTCGGTGCTGGGCGCGGGCGCACTGGCGGGAGCGGTAGCGGCCGGGATGGCGTACCGGCGCCGCTGACCGCGCTCCCGGCTGGCGCGCGCGAGGCCTACCCGCGCCGTGCGGCACGGTGGCGACCGGGATGGCGTACCGGCGCCGCTGACCGCGCTCCCGGCTGGCGCGCGCGAGGCCTACCCGCGCCGTGCGGCACGGTGGCGACCGGGATGACCTACCAGCGCCGGTAACCGCACCCCCGGCTACCGCTGCCAAGGCCTACCCGCACCCCCGTGCGGGCGCCGTAGCCGCCGGAATGCCCTACCGACGCCGCTGACCGCGCTCCGGACCGCGTGCCCTCCCAGGGCAGGTGTTGTTCCCCGGCGCGGGTTGGCCGCTTCCGGCGACGCGATGGCCACGGCGGCAACGCCGCCAAGACGCGATCGCCACCCGGCGGCGTGCTGCCCCTCCGCCCATCCGAGCGGCGCATTCCCGCCCGCCCAACCGTGGAACTCGCCCGCGCGACCGCGGGATTCGCCCACCGCTGACCGCGCTCCCGGCTACCGCGCGTAAGACCTACCCGCGCCGTGCGGCACGGTGGCGACCGGGATGACCTACCAGCGCCGGTAACCGCACCCCCGGCTACCGCTCGCGAGGTCTACTCGCACCCCCGTGCGGGCACCGTGGCCGCCGGAATGCCCTACCGACGCCGCTGACCGCGCTCCGGACCGCGTGCCCTCCCAGGGCAGGTGTTGTTCCCCGGCGCGGGTTGGCCGCTTCCGGCGGCGTGCTGCCCCCTCCGCGCATTGCCCAACCGAGCGGGGCGTTCTCGCCCACCCGAACGCGGGACTCGCCCGCCGCTACCGCCCTACCGGCGCCGCTGACCGCGCCCCCGGCTCCCGCTCGCAAGGCCTACCCGCACCGTGCAGCCACCGTGGCGACCGGGATGACCTACCAACGCCGCTAACCGCACCCCGGTTACCGCTGCCAAGGCCGGCCCGCGCCGTCGACGCCAAGCTGGCGCCGTAGCGGCGTCGGCGACCGCGCCCCCGCTCGCAAGGCCTGCCCGCGCCGTGGCGGCCGGGAGGCCCTACCGGCGCCGGCCCCGCTCGTTGCGCCGGTTCTGCGTCGATTCGCCGGCCGGGATGCCGGTGATCGCGTTCGCCAGTTTCAGCACCCCGCCCACGACACGGCCCACCGAGTACGCGATCCGCGTGATCAACCCCATGCCACCCAGGATGGCACGGGACCGCTCAGTCCTGGAACGGGCTGCGCCGGTGCGCGAGCCGCCGGTACAGGGTCGTCTGGATGGACTCGCGCACCTGGTCGGTCAGCGAGAACACCAGCATCGGGTCGTCGAGGTCCTCCTCGGCGTAGGAATCCGTCGGGATCGGCTCCCCGAACTCGATGTGCCACTTCGTCGGCAGCGGGATCGCGCCCAGCGGCCCCAGCAGCGGGAAGAACGGCGTCACCGGGAAGTACGGCAACCCCAGCAACCGCGCCAGCGGCTTCAGGTCGCCGATCTTCGGGTAGATCTCCTCCGCGCCCACGATCGAGCACGGGATGATCGGCACCCGCGTCCGCAGCGCCGCCGACACGAACCCGCGCCGCCCGAACCGCTGCAGCCGGTACCGCGCCGAGAACGGCTTGCCGATGCCCTTGTAGCCCTCCGGCCACACCCCCGCCAGCTCGCCCGAGCACAGCAGCCGCTCGGCGTCGGCCGCGCACGCCAGCGTCTGGCCGGTCTTGCGCGCCAGCGCCCCGAGCAGCGGCGTCTTGAACACCAGGTCCGCGCCGAGCATGCGCAGGTGCCGGTGGCCGGGCGTTTCGTCGTGCACGGCGACCGCCGTCATCACCGCGTCCAGCGGCAGCGTCCCGGAGTGGTTGCACACGATGAGCCCGCCGCCCTCGGCGGGCAGGTTCTCCGCGCCGTGCGTGGTCACCCGGAAGTACTTCTCGTACAGCAGCCGGAACGGCGGCAGCACCAGCGTGTCGGTCAGCTCCGGGTCGAACCCGAACTCGTCGACGTCGTAGTCGCCGGTCAGCCGGTGCCGCACGAACTCCAGGAGCCGGCTCAGCGCGTCCGGTTCCGGGGCCGGCGCTTCCGCGGCCGCCGCGCTCTTCGCCGGGAACGCCACGACGGGCGCGTCGGCGGGGGGTTCCCCGGCGCGCGGCGGGACGTCCGCCGGCTTCTCGCGCCCGGGTGCGTGCAGGGGGATGACCTGAGCTTCCGCGCTGGTCGTCACTTGCCTTGCCCCGCTTTCCTCTCTCTGGTCATCGGACTGCCGCCAGCACCTTGCCGACCGCTCCGGCCAGCTGCTCACCATCCAGCACGGGCCGCAACCCGCGCCCGGTGACGTAGTCGTCGAAGGCCGCCTCGCTGGACCACCGCGGCCGGTACCCGAAGACCGCGACCAGCCGGGTGGTGTCGACGACCCGCCCGTAGTTCAGCAGGCGCACCTGGTCCGGCGAGAAGTCGACCCTCGCGCCACGCAACATGCTGCCCACCGTGCCGATCATGGTCCGCGGCACCGGCAGCTCGACCCGGCCCGCTCGCCGGATCGCTTGCGACAAGGTGAGTACCCCGTCCCCGCCGGCGTTGAACACGCCCGGCTTGTCCTCCAGGGTCGCCTTCTCCAGGATCGCCAGCGCGTCCGACGAGTGGAGCAGCTGCAGCCGCGCGTCGAAGCCGAGCACCGTCGGCACGACCGGGAGCGCGAAGTAGCGGGCCAGCACGGTGTCCACGTCCGGCCCGATGACGTTGGTGAACCGGGTGGTGGTGATGGTGAGGTCGGGCCTGCGGCGGGCCAGGCCGCGCACGTAGCCCTCCATCTCGACGGCGTCCTTGGCGTAGCCGCTGGACGAGGCCGGGATCAGCTCGGAGTCCTCGGTGAAGACGGCGGGCGAGCGCGCCCCCGCGCCGTAGACCGCGGCGGTGGACTTCACGACGAGCTTGCGCACCCGGGGCGAGCGCTGGCAGGCGGCGAGCAGGCGCATGGTGCCGATGACGTTGACTTCCTTGATCGCCGTGCGGCGGGCGGGGCCGGCCGGGTGCACGGTGGTCGAGCAGTGCACGACCGTGTCGACGCCGGCGGAGTCGATGACCTTGGCGATCAGCGGGTTGCGGATGTCGGCCCGCACGAACTCGGCGTGGCCCAGGCGTCGGAGGACCGTCCTGGGCGGTGGCGCGGTGTCGACGCCGATGACCCGCTCGAGGTCCGGGTTGTTGCCCAGCCGTACCAGCAGCCTGCCTCCGAGTTCGCCGCCGACCCCGGTGACCAGCACGACGTTGGACGCCATGAAACCCCCTGACAAGGGTGTGGATGTGGTGTTCGCGGCAGTGGCCGATGCTACCCCGGACCTCGGCCGGAGTCAGGAGGCCTAACACGCTGTTAACCCAGGTCAGGGACTTTGGTCACTGATCGCCGCGGAAAAAGCGCGCGGCCCGTCCAGGATCTGGACGGGCCGCGTGAAGAGGCGTTCGCGCAGGGCTTACTTGCCCTGCTTGCGACGCTGCATCCGCGTCCGGCGCAGCAGCTTGCGGTGCTTCTTCTTGGACATGCGCTTGCGGCGCTTTTTGATCACCGAGCCCACGGGTGCTCCTTCACGTTTCGTCTGCTTCACACGCTGCCCAGCGCAACGTCCAAAGAGTTGAAGCGCTACAGGCACGAGCGGCCCTTAAGGTTACCGGGCGGGCCCGCGCCGCGGCGCGGGCCCCCGGCCTAACCCACATCGAAGTAGGCGTTCTCCAAATACTGGTGGACGGCCTTCTCGGGCACCCGGAACGACTTGCCGACGCGAACGGCCGGTAGCTCGCCCGAGTGCACGAGCCGGTAGACGGTCATCTTGGAGACGCGCATCAGCGCGGCCACCTCGGCGACCGTCAGGAACTGGACCTGCCCGACAGCGGGCACGTCCTTGTTGTTCGACGGCATACGTCACCGTGCCCTTCGACACGTGTCGTGCCGCTCGGCTTCCCCACCGGGCGGTACCGACACGCACGTGCTTCACCCTTGAGGGTAGCGGGACACCTGGGGCCAATGCGACGCCCGGCGGGTACTTTCCCGCGAAAGAGCCCGGTCGGCGGCGCCCGTTCGGCCTAGTCAGGGCCGGTGCGCGGGGCTCATTCGTGGGCTTTGCCGAGTTCCACGGACCGGTCCCGCGCCGCTTCGATGGCGGCCAGCAGCGCGGCGCGGACGCCGTGCTTCTCCAGTTCGCGGATCGCGTTGATGGTGGTGCCGGCCGGGGACGTGACGGCCTCCCGCAGGATCACCGGGTGCTCGTCGGTCTCGGCGAGCATCTTCGCGGCGCCCACGGCGGACTGGATGATCAGCTTCTCCGCCACCGCGCGGGGCAGGCCGAGCAGGATGCCGGCGTCGATCATGGCCTCGACCAGGTAGAAGAAGTAGGCGGGGCCGGATCCGGACAGCGCGGTGACGGCGTCCTGCTGCGCTTCGGGGACCTCGACGACCTGGCCGACGGTGGCGAGCATCTCCGTCACCAGCGCGACGTGCTCGGGGGTGGCGTGCTTGCCGGGCGACACGGCGCTCATCGCCTCGCCGACGACCATCGGGGTGTTCGGCATGACCCGCACGACCGGCACGCCGTCCGGCAGCCGGCGCTCGTAGAGGCTGGTGGGCAGGCCCGCGCACAGCGACACGACCAGCGAGTTCGGCCCGACGAGCGGCGCCAGCTCGGTCAGGACGGGCTCGATGTCCTGCGGCTTCACGGCGACGACGAGCACGTCGGCGCGCTTGGCGGCCTCGGTGACCTCGACCCCGGCGATGCCGTAGCGGGCGGTCAGCTCGGCGGCGCGCTCCGGGTGGCGTTCGGTGAACAGCAACTCCTCCGCGCTGCGACCGCCCTGCAGCAGGCCCGCCAGCAGCGCCTCACCGATCTTCCCCGCCCCGAGAACCGCGATAACCGTCATGGCACCAGCGTGCCAAAGGCCGCTCAGGGCGCCGGTGCCAGGGGCCGCTCAGCGGCGGCGCAGCACGGCGCGGGAGGCGCCACACAGCGCCGCTGGCGAGCGCACCGCCACGCGGCGCCCACCGCACGCGCCCCTCAGGACACCAGCTCGAAGAGCCGCCCGCCCACCACCGCCAGCGCGAGCCCACCCCAGCGACCACCCGGCGCCAGAAGCACCACCACGGAGCGCCGCCCGCCGCGCACACCACCACACCGCAGCTACCGCACGCGCCCCTCAGGACACCAGCTCGAAGAGCCGCCCGCGCACCACCGCCAGCGCGAGCCCACCCCAGCGACCACCCGGCGCCAGAAGCACCCACCAGGCAACGCCGCCCGCCGCGCGAACCACCGCCAGCGCGAGCCCACCCCAGCGACCACCCGGCGCCAGAAGCACCCACCAGGCAACGCCGCCCGGCGAGCGCACCGCCACACCGCAGCTACCGCACGCGTACCCGTCAGGGCGCCGGGGCCAGGGCCAGTTGCCGCGCCTGGCAGACCAGCCGTCCGGCGGAGTCGATCACCGTCGCGTCCGAGTCGAACCACGCCTCCTGCACCGTGCGGCAGTCGACCTGCACGCGGAGCCATCCGGGGGCCGGGCGGGCGCGCACCAGCGCCGTCAGCTGGGCCGTCGGCGCCCAGCCCAGCCGGCCCAGGTTGAACACCACCGGCGGGTTGATGTCGCCCGCGAGCAGCGCGAAGTACGCGTCCGGCACCGAGTAGCGCGGCTTGACCCACAGCCGCAGCCGCGGCGGATCACCGTTGCGGCCGGCCAGGTACCCGGCCGTCGCGGGGTCGATGCGCACGTCGCAGCCCTTCGCCAGGTTGAACACGCCCTCCGACGTCTCCCCGGCCAGGTGGATCGCCCGCGGCGGCGGTTCGACCGGCATCTGCGGCAGGTCCGCCCAGTCCGCCCGCCGCACCGGCAGCCGTCCGGTGGTGACCGTCGCCTCGACGCAGCTGCGCCCGCGCTGCTCCAGCCGCACCGCGACGACCGTCGCGCGGCGGCCGACCTTCCGGATGTCCGTCCGCAGCAGCGCCGGGCCGATCGCGGGCGGCCGCAGGAACTCCGCGCTCACCGCCAGCGGATCCGTCGACGGCTCGCCCCGCTCGGACAGCACCGCCAGCGCCGCGCGAGCCATCAACGCGATCAGGAATCCCCCGTGCGGGTGGCCGCCGATGGACCACTCGTGCCGCAGATCGGCCGTCAGCGTGCCGTCGCCCAGCGACCGGACCGCGCACGCGGCCTCGAAGGACGCCGGGTCCGGAACCTCTGCCGCGCTCACGAACGGCTGACCAACGCGCGCAGGAAGAACAGCAGGTTGGCGGGCCGCTCGGCGAGCCGCCGCATCAGGTAGGGGTACCAGTGCTCCCCGAACGGCACGTACACGCGCACCGTCTCCCCCTCACCGGCCAGGCGCCGCTGCTCGTCCGGACGGACCCCGTAGAGCATCTGGTACTCGTAGCTGCCCTGCTTGCGGCCGTACCAGCGGGCGCGCTCGGCCAGGATCGCGATCAACCGCGGGTCATGCGTGGCGAACATGGGGTAACCGTCACCGGACAGCAGCAAGTTCGCACAACGGACATAACTGAGGTCGACCTCGTGCGCCCGCGAGAACGCCACCTCGTCCGGCTCGGCGTAGGCCCCCTTGCACAGCCGGACCCGCGAGTCCGGCACCGCCAGCGCCCGCACGTCGTCCTCGGTGCGGCGCAGGTACGCCTGCAGCACCCCGCCCACCCACGGCCAGGTGCGGCGCAGCTCGCCGAGCACGCGCAGCGTCGCGTCGGTGGTGGTGTGGTCCTCCATGTCGAGCGTCACCGTGGTGCCGCACTGCTCGGCCCCCGCGCACACCCGGTAGGCGTTGTCCAGCGCGAGCCGCTCGTCCAGCCGCAAGCCCAGCGCGGACAGCTTGACGCTGACCTCGACCCGCGCGGCCAGGCCCTCGGCGTAGAGCCGGTCCAGCAGCGCCAGGTAGGTCTGGACCGTCTGCTCGGCCTGCGCGGGCTCGGTGACGTCCTCGCCGAGGTAGTCCAGCGTCACCCACAACCGGTCGTCGACCAGACGGCCCACACGCGTCACCGCTTCGGCGACCGTGTTCCCGGCGACGAACCGCTCGACCACTCCGGAGGTTCCCGGGGTTGTCGCCACGAGGTGGCGGACCACCTCGCTTCCGGCGGCGGCGAGGATCAGCGAGCGCAGCGGGTTCACAGCGGGAACTTTACGTGTTCATCTATCGGAAGCCCACGATCCGGGCCGCCACCCACCCGGAGAAGTTGATCTTGTAATACGACTCACTGACCGAGGTGGAAGCGGGCGAACAGCAGCGCCTCGGCCAGATCGCGGGCCCGGTCCACGGCGCTCGCCGCGCGCCGCGTGTTGACCTCCAGAACCACCTGACCGGTGAACGAGCTCGCGACCAGCTTCTCCAGCAGCTCCGCGCACGGCTGGTTGCCCCGGCCCGGGACCAGGTGCTCGTCCTTCGGGACACCCGTCCCGTCCGCGAGGTGCACGTGCGTCAGGCCGCTGCCCATCCGCTCGGCCAGCGCCATCGCGTCCATGCCGGCCGCGGCGCTGTGCGACAGGTCGAGCGTGTAGTGGCGATACCCGACTTCCGTAGGGTCGATCGACGGCCGGAACGCCGACACCCGCGCGTCGCGGCGGCCGCCCGGCGGGCGGACCTTGAACATGTTCTCGACCGCGATCTCGACCCCGGTCTCGTCCTCCAGCTCGGCCACCAGGTCGGCGAACATGTCGCCGTAGCGGCGTTGCCACCGGAACGGCGGGTGCACCACGACGGTGCGCGCGTCCAGCTCGATGGCCGCCTCGACGCTGCGACGCAGCCGCACGACCGGGTCCGGCGACCACACCCGCTGCGTGATGAGCAGCGACGGCGAGTGCACCGACAGCACCGGCACCCCGGTCTGCCGGGACAGCCGCCGCAGCGCCGCCACGTCCTGGCTGAGCGGGTCGACCCAGACCATCACCTCGACCCCGTCGTAACCCAGCCGCTGGGCCAGCTCGAAACCGGCGCCGGCCCGCAGCGGCCAGACCGACGCGGTGGACATCCCGATCGGTACCGGCACGCTCGCACTACCTCGACAAGAGCAACAACGCCGCGGGCGAGACGGTCACCACGAGACCGACCAGCACCGCGAGCACCGTGGTCTGGATGTCGTCCGCGCGGCGGATGCGCCGCACGATCCACACCAGCCCGACGATCACGACCAGCGCGGCGATCAGCGCGGCGGCCGGGATCTGGCCCCACAGCCAGTTGAAGCCCAGCCACACGGCCGCACCGCCGACGACGCCGCCGGCCAGCTGACCGGCCATCGACAGCCACTGCTTGGCGGGCGAGGGCTCCGGCTCCCGCTTCTTGGCGCGGGCCGGCTCGTCGGCGGCCTCCTCGGGCTCGTCGTCGTAGTCGTAGGGCTGCTCGGCTGCCTCCCCGGCCGGGTCGAACTCGTCCACGTCGTCGTCATCGTCGGCGAACGGGTCGTGGAAGCCGGTGGCCTCCAGTGCCTCGCCGGGGTCGTCCTGCGGCGGGCGGCCGGGCAGATGCGGCGGCGCGTGGAACCCGGTCGGCTCGTCGGCGTCCGGCGTGTCCCGCACCGGCGGCATGAGGCCGACCTCGGTGTCCTCCTCGGCCGGCGCCTCCTCCCGGCCACGGCGCCACCGCTGCAGACCGGCCGGCGGCGCGGACAGCCCGGCGGGCGGCGCGTCGGGGGCCGGGTCGTCGACCGGCTTGACCTCGCCGACCGGCTCGAACTGCTCGGTGCTCGGGTCCGGCGGCGGCGAGACGCGCGCTGGGGCGCGACGCGGACGCCGCGGCGGCGGGAACGTGCCGGTGGCACGGCCCCCGGTGGGCGGGGCGTCCGGGTCGACCGGCACGTCGAGGCCGTCCAGGCGCGCGGCCAGCCCGGTGCCGGTCTCCTCGCCGGGCGGACGGCGCCGCAGTGGCGGCGGCACGGCCTCCGCGGGCGGCACCGGCAACGCGCCGGACTCCTGCGGCGGCAGCGGCAGCGCACCCGACTCCTGGGGCGGGCGACGCACGAAACCGGAGTCCTGCGGATGCGGGCGGCGCAGCGGCATGGAGTCCTGCGGCGGAGGCGGCAGCGCGCCGGTGTTCGGGCGCGCGAAGCCACCCGAGTCCTGCTGGCCGCGGCGCGGCGGGACACCGGAGTCGGGCGCGACCGGCCGCGGCAGGGCCGCCGAACTCTGCTGACCAGGAGAAATCGGCTGACCAGGAGAAATGGGCTGACCAGGCGGAACGGGCTGGCCTGGGGAAACGGGCGGAACCGGCGGCCCAGGCGGCTCGGGGGTCACCGGCCGCGGCAGGGCGGCCGAACTCTGCTGGCCGGGGTTCTCCGGCGGCACGACCGGTCGCGGCATGGCGGCCGAGCTCTGCTGACCAGGGGGAACGGGCTGGCCAGGGGGAACCGGCGGCGCGGGCGGGCCCGGCTCGGGACGGCGGAAGCCACCCGAGTCCTGCCTGCCCGGCGAGTCGGGCATGGCGCGCCGCCCGCCGTTGCGTCCCGGCGGCGCCCCGTTGGGCCCGGGAGGCGCGCCGTTGGCGCGAACCCGGTCGATGATCGCCTGCGGACCGGTCTCCGTCGGGTCCTGGGCGCGACGCGGGCCGTCGTTCTCCTCCGGCGCGTCGTCGTCGGCCGCGCGCCGGCGGCGCCGCCTGCCCTCGATGTTCCCGCCGTGCAGGGCGAGCAGCTCGGCGACGGTCTTCTGCGAGCGGTCTTCTCGGCTCTCTCGGCTCATCGTGTCATCCCAAACAGCGCGTAGGGCCACAAGACGCGGGCTCGTGTACCGCACACGCCCACCACCGCCTTACGCATCCTTCCGCCTTTCACCGTGCCTGATCGAGCTCACCGAGGTCCAGCCGGTTGCTGTCACCGGTGGTTCTGCCGCGCCGAACAGTCGCCTCGTCACCGTTGGAGTGATCAAGTCGCCGCAGGATGACGCCCTCTCGCAGCGCCCAGGGACAGATCTCCAGTTCTTCCAGCGACAGCGCCCGCATCGCGGCCTGCGCCACCAGCGCGCCACCGGCCAGCTGGTGCGCGCGGCTCGCGCTGACCCCTTCCAGTTCGGCGAGGTCGGCCGCCTCCATCCGGGAGATGAACGCGATGAGCTGCCGCAGTGCGGTCTGGGACAGGGTACGGCGTACCCGCGGACCGGCTGCGGAGGGAGCCGCCCCGGTCAGCCTGGCCAGGGATCGGAAGGTCTTGGAGGTGGCCACCACGCGGTCCGGGACACCGAACTTCGCCACCCGCTTCGCCAGCGGCGCGAGCTGGTCCTCCAGCCAGGCCGAGGTGGAGACCAGCTCGGAGCGCGTGGGCGGGTCGTGGGCGAACCGGGTGCGGGTGATCCGGCCCGCGCCGAGTGGCAGCGACTCCGCCAGTGCCGGCTCCTCGTCGATCCCCATCGCGACTTCCAGCGAACCGCCCCCGATGTCGAGCACCAGCAACTGACCGGCCGACCAGCCGAACCACCGGCGTACCGCGAGAAAAGTCAACCGCGCCTCGTCAACACCGGACAGCACGGTCAGCTCGACACCGGTCTCGTCGGCGACCTTGCGCAGCACCTCGGAGCTGTTGTCGGCCTCACGGACCGCCGAGGTGGCGAACGCCATCAGCTCCTCGCAGCCCAGCTTCGCCGCGGAGACCTTCGCCTCCTCGATGGCGGCCACCAGCGCCTGCGCGCCCTGCTTGGAGAGGTGGTTGTTCCTGGTGATCTGCTCGGCCAGCCGCAGCACGGTCTTCTCGGAGTGCATCGGCGTCGGGTGCGCGCCACGGTGCGCGTCCACCACGAGCAGGTGGACGGTGTTGGACCCGACGTCGAGTACCCCTAGGCGCACAAAGCCCTACGGTACCGGTCCGCACCGTGTGCGGCCGCAAAGTGCCGGATAGGCCACCTCCGCTTGTCAGGACTCGAACTTGTACCCCAGGCCGCGGACGGTGACCAGGTGGCGCGGTGAGCCCGGGTCCGGCTCGATCTTCGAGCGCAGCCGCTTGACGTGGACGTCCAGCGTCTTGGTGTCGCCGACGTAGTCCGCGCCCCACACCCGGTCGATCAGCTGACCGCGGGTGAGCACCCGGCCGACGTTGCGCAGCAGGTACTCGAGCAGGTCGAACTCCTTGAGCGGCAGCGACACCTCGCCGCCGTCGACGGTGACCACGTGCCGCTCGACGTCCATCCGCACCGGGCCGGCCGCGAGCACCAGCGGCGCCAGCTCGCCCTCGCCACCGGTCTCGCCGCCGCGGCGCAGCACCGCGCGGATGCGGGCGATCAGCTCGCGCGCCGAGTACGGCTTGGTCACGTAGTCGTCGGCGCCCAGCTCCAGGCCCACGACCTTGTCGATCTCGCTGTCCCGCGCGGTCACCATGATCACCGGCACGGCCGAGCGCTGCCGCAGCTGCTTGCAGACGTCGGTGCCGCTCATGCCGGGCAGCATCAGGTCGAGCAGGACGATGTCGGCGCCGTTGCGGTCGAACTCGTCCAGGGCCTGCTGGCCGGTGGTGGCGACCGCGGCCGTGAACCCCTCCTTGCGCAACAGGAAGGCCAACGGGTCGGCGAAGGACTCCTCGTCCTCGACGATGAGCACTCTCGTCACTACTTTCCTCCCTGGTTCCGGCCGTCTTTCGCGGCGGTGACGACGAGCCGCGACAGCTGCGCGGGGGTCTGGTCGTCCGGGGCCGCGGGGGTTCCGTCCCCGTTGCGCCCGGACTGGTGCATCGGGATCCGCAGGGTGAACGTGGATCCCGTGCCCGGCATGCTCCACAGCTTGACCTCGCCGCCGTGGTTGGCGGCGACGTGCTTGACGATGGCCAGGCCGAGCCCGGTGCCGCCGGTGGCGCGCGAGCGCGCCTTGTCCGCGCGGTAGAAGCGTTCGAAGACCCGCTGCTGGTCCTCCTCGGCGATGCCGATGCCGCGGTCGGTCACCGCGATCTCGACCATGCCACCGGACAGGCGGCGGCTGATCGACACCGGGCTGCCCTGCGGGGAGTAGTTCACGGCGTTGTCGAGCAGGTTCGACAACGCCGTGACCAGCAGCGTCCGGTCGCCCTCGACGAGCAGGCCGCTCGGCTCGTCGGTGGTGATCTCGATCTCGCGGGACTCCGCGGACAGGCGGGTGCGGCCCAGGGCCTCCCGCACGACGGCGTCCACCTCGACCACGTTCAGGTCGGGCAGCCGCTCGGCGCCCTGCAGCCGGGACAACGCGATCAGCTCGCTGACGAGCGTGCCCAGCCGGGTCGACTCGTGCAGGATCTTGCCGCCGAAGCGGCGCACCTCCTCGACGTCGTCCGCCGCGTCCAGCACCGCCTCGGCGAGCAGCGCGATCGCACCGACCGGGGTCTTCAGCTCGTGGCTGACGTTGGCCACGAAGTCGCGCCGGACGGCCTCCAGCCGGGCGGCCTCGGAGTGGTCGACCGCCTCGACGACGGTGAACCCCTCGCCGAGCGGGCGGATCTCGGCGACCACGGCCTCCGGCTGGCGGCCACGGGCCTCCAGCGGGGACAGGTCGATCTCCATCGGATCGCCGGTCTCCTCGACCTGCTCGGCCGCGACCCGCGCCCGCGGATCGGCGCGATTGGCCTGGACCAGTCCGAGCGCCTCGGCGCGGCGGTTGAACAGCACCAGGTCGCCGAAGCGGTTCAGCACCAGGATCCCGTTGTTCGACGAGCGCACCAGCCGGAGCAGCAGCTCGGCGACCGTGGGACCGCTCGGCCGCCGCTGGGCCCGCCGCTTCCGCACCTGCGGAACGAGAAAACCGGCGACCAGGCCGACCAGCAGACAGCCGACGGCCAGCAGGACCGCACCGGGTGCACTCACGGGTGAATCGTAAGCATGGAAGTGGCCGTTTGGCCTAGTCCCGGCTGCCTTCTCGTGATGGCTGTGACACCTTCACAACGCGTGTTCGCACCCGGTTCAACCTGCGTTTACTCACCTCGTCCCGGCTCGTGACCATTCACCCCGTCGAGCCGTGCGAGATCCTCTTCGGACAGCCGCAGCGACGCCGCCGCGATGTTCTCCTCGAGGTGCCCGACGCTGCCGGTGCCCGGGATGGCGAGCACGTTCGGTCCCTGGTGGAGGGTCCAGGCGAGCCGCACCTGGGCCGGGGTGACGCCGTGGTCGTCCGCGACGGCCTGGACGGTCTGGTCCTCGGTGCCGCCGGCGATCGCGAAGAACGGGACGAACGCGACCTTCTGCTCGGCGCAGAGGCGGACGAAGTCGTCGTCCTCGCGCCGGGCGGTGAGCCCGTACTGGTTCTGCACGCACACCACCGGCGCGATGGCCTGCGCCTCGGCCAGGTGCTCCGGGCCGACGTTGGAGATGCCCAGGTGCCGGATCAGGCCCTGCTGCCGCAGCTCGGCGAGCGCGCCGAACCGGTCGGCCAGTGAGCCGGCGCCGCGGTCCAGGGTGCTGCCGATGCGCAGGTTGACGACGTCGAGGACCTCGCGGCCGAGCTGGCGGATGTTCTCCTCGACCTGCAGGCGCAGCTGCTCGGGGCGTGCTTCGGGGAGGAACTCGCCGTCCGGGCCGCGGCCGGGGCCGACCTTGGTGGTGATCACCAGATCGTCCGGGTAGGGGTTCAGCGCGGTGCTGATCAGCTCGTTGGCCGAGCGCAGCGGGGAGAAGTAGAAGGCGGCGGTGTCGATGTGGTTGACGCCCAGCTCGACGGCCCGGCGCAGGACCGCGATGGCCTGGTCGCGGTCGAGCCTGCCGTCGCCGGAGATGGCCAGGCGCATGGCGCCGTAGCCCATGCGGTTCACGGTGAGATCGCCCAGCTGCCAGGTGCCGGCCGCGGCGGCGTTGATCGTTTCGGTCATGGCTCCAGCCTGGTGCGGCGATCGTGGTGACGCCTCGGGTTGGCAACTTGCTGCCACACTGGTTGTCATGGATGTCCTGGTGCGGGGCGAGGCCGAGTTGTTCGCGCGGACGGCGCACTTGTTCTCCTCGGCGCGGGAGATCTTCTGCGCCGCGAACGACCTGCACACGTGGGCGGCCGCGCACCGGGTGCCGCACACCCGGCGGGACCTGACCGGCCGGAGCGTGCGGAAGCTGTACCGGCCGGCGTCGCTGCTGCAGCCGGGCGGGGTGGCGCACCTGCGTGAGCGGGAGCGGATGGGCGCGCGGATCCGGATCACGCTGGACGAGATCAACGAGACGATCGTGCTGGACCGGAAGGTGGCGATCCTGGCGGGCGACGCGTCCGGCGGCGAGCGTGGGTACAGCGTGGTGACCAGCCCCGAGGTGATCGGCAGCGTGACGGGCCTGTTCAACGCGGCCTGGCGGGCCGGCACCGAGCTGGCGATCTACGACACCGAGTTCCGCGAGGTGAGGGCCCTGGCGCCGCGGATACTCGACGAGCTGGCATCCGGGAGCAAGGACGAGACGGCGGCGCGGGCGCTCGGGCTGAGCGTGCGCACCTACCGGCGCCGGGTGGCCGAGCTGATGGCCGCGCTGGGCGCGACGTCCCGCTTCCAGGCCGGCGCGCGAGCACGCGAGCTGGGACTGATCTAGCGCCGCCCTCGCGCGCCGGCACACCTGGCGCAGGTCCCGGACGGATGCGCCCCCGAACGCGCGAAAGGCCGGTCCCCCGTGGAGGACCGGCCTTCGCGGCTGGGTTCAGCGGCCCTGGTTGGCGACCGCGGCGGCGGCTTCGGCCGCGGCCTCCGGGTCGAGGTACGTGCCGCCCGGGTTGGCCGGCTTCAGGTCCGCGTCCAGGTCGTACCGCAACGGGATGCCGGTCGGGATGTTCAGGCCGGCGATGGCGTCGTCGGAGATGCCGTCCAGGTGCTTGACCAGGGCGCGCAGCGAGTTCCCGTGCGCGGCGACCAGCACGGTCTTGCCGGCGCGCAGGTCCGGCACGATCGCCGAGTCCCAGTACGGCAGCAGCCGCGCCACGACGTCCTTCAGGCACTCGGTCAGCGGCGCGTCCGGCCCGTAGCGGACGTCGGTGTCCTGGCTGAACTCGCTGCCGCGCTCGATCGGCGGCGGCGGCACGTCGTAGGAGCGGCGCCAGAGCATGAACTGCTCCTCGCCGAACTC
The DNA here is from genome assembly GCF_003385175.1 of Amycolatopsis ruanii. Lineage (NCBI taxonomy): Bacteria > Bacillati > Actinomycetota > Actinomycetes > Pseudonocardiales > Pseudonocardiaceae > Amycolatopsis > Amycolatopsis ruanii. Next base: position 12,458 of record NZ_PQHY01000037.1, on the reverse strand, counting down.
GTCCCGGACCTGCTTCTTGTTCTTGCCCTGGAGCGCGCCGTAGTGCCGCTCGTTGAGGCGCCAGTCGCGGCGCACCGGGATCCAGTGCCGGTCGGCCACGTCGAGCGCGATGTTCGCGGTCGAGATCGCCCGGCGCAGCAGCGACGTGTGGACGACGTCGGGCAGCAGCCCGCTCTCCGCGAGCAGCTCACCGCCCTTGCGGGCCTCCTGCTGCCCGAGCTCGGACAGGGGCACGTCGACCCAGCCGGTGAACAGGTTCTCGGCGTTCCAGGTGCTCTGCCCGTGGCGGAGCAGCACCAGCGTCCCAAGTTCGGCCATACCCGCTAGCCTGCCAGAACACGCCGAGCGACCGGATGACGCCCGGAGCTTTCTACCGACAGTGTGTTACCACCCGGTAGAGGTTCGCCAAACCACTCCTTGACCTGTTGAACACCGGTCACGAAAGTGACACTTGCTGCACACCGTTAACACAGACAGTGAGAATCACTCGAACGGAGTAACCAGTAGTCTTGTGATTACTGGTGGACATCTGACAAGTTGGCTTACGTCCCGCTCGGCTGGAATTCCACGCACTCCCCAGCCGGACGCGGGGTACGACCGCAGCCTGTCTCCCCCCTGCCGGGCTGCGGCCCCGCCGGCCCCGTTGGCACTCCCCCTCGCCACCGGGTCCAGAAGCGGCGGGAGCGTTCGCGGGGCGGCTTGAGTTCGCGACTCCCCCTCCCTCAAGCCGCTCCGCCCGCTCCTCCTGTTCGCTCGCTGCGCTCGCTTCCCGGAGCGGGCGTTCGCCATTGCATTTGGGGGGCGACCCCCCAAACCCCCACGGTGCGAGCTTCTTGCGTTGGCGGGCGCTGGGCACCGTGGGTTTGGACCAGGGTGGCTTGTCAGTCACTGGTCAGGGTGCCGGGGTCGTGGGGCGTTTCTGGCTCTACCAGGTGTTTGAATGCTTGTAGGTTCGCCAGGCTTTCGCCTCGGCTGACTCGCCAGTCCCATTCGCGCTTGATGCTCGTCGCGAAGCCCAGTTCGAGGATCGTGTTGAAGTCGCCGTCCGCGGCCTCCAGCACCTGGCCCAGGATCTTGTCCAGCTCCGGCTCGGTCACCGCGTCCTTGCCGAACCGGCCCACCAGGTAGATGTCACCCAGCGCATCGACCGTGTAGTGCACGCCGTAGAGCTTCGCGTTGCGGCGCAGCAGGAAGCGGTAGACCTGCTCGTGGTTCTCGTCGGGGCGGCGGCAGACGAAGGCCTCCACGGCGAAGGCGTGGTCGCGTTCGATCAGCCAGGCGTTGGTCTGCAGCTTCTTCGTGCCGGGGAGGGTGACGAAGTACTTGCCCTCGGCTTTGCGGTCGTACTTCAGGTCCGCCTGGTCCAGTGTTGTCCGGACGACCTTGTCGAGCGTCATACCGCGACCTCCTCGTGCAGCGCGGCCAGCGTGCGCGAAGCCGCCGCGTACGCGTCCAACAGGGCGTCCGTGGTGCGCGCCCACGAGAACCGCCGCGCGTGCACCAGCGCGTTCTCCACCAGCTCCGCCCGCCGGTCCGGCCGCAACGCCACGCTGGCCAGCGCCCCGGCCCAGTCCCGCGCCCCGTGCGAGGGCACCAGCAGCCCGGACACGCCGTGCGCGACCGCCACCGGCAGCCCGCCGACCTCGGCCGCCACCACGGGCGTCCCGCACGCCTGCGCCTCCAGCGCGACCAGGCCGAACGACTCGTTGTAGCTCGGCACCGCCACCACGTCCGCGGCGCGGTACACCTCCGCCAGCCGTTCACCCGCCTGCGGCGGCAGGAACCGCACCACGTCCTGGATACCCAGCGACACCGCCAGCTCACGCAGAGCCTGCGGCTGCTCCAGCCCGGTCCCCGAGGGCCCGCCCACGACGAGCACGACCAACCGCTCCCGCAGCTCCGGCTGCCGCCCCAGCAGGTGCGCCGCCGCGTGCAGCAGCACGTCCGGCGCCTTCAACGGCTGGATCCGCCCGGCGAAGGCCAGTACCACGGCATCGCGCGGCAACCCGAGCCGCCGGCGGGCGCCGGACTGCGAACCGGGCACGAACCGGTTCAGGTCCACCCCGGGCGCCACCGTGTGCACCCGCTCCGGGGCCGCGCCGTAGAGGTCCACCAGCTGCCGCGCCTCGACCGGGGTGTTCGCCACCAGCCGGTCGGACTCGGCGACCACCTGCTCCTCGCCGATCACGCGGGTGCGCGGCTCGGGCTTGTCGCCCTCGGCGAGCGCGGCGTTCTTGACCTTCGCCAGCGTGTGCGCGGTGTGCACCAGCGGCACGCCCCAGCGGTCCCGCGCGAGCCACCCGACCTGGCCGGACAGCCAGTAGTGCGAGTGGATCAGGTCGTAGTAGCCGGGCTCGTGGAACGCCTCGGCGCGCAGCACACCGGAGGTGAACGCGCACAGCTGCGCGGGCAGCTCGTCCCTGGTCAGAGGTTCGAAGGGGCCGGCCGGGACGTGCCGCACCAGCACCCCGGGCGCCAGCTCGGCCACCGGCGGCTGCTCGGACGAGGTCGCGCGCGTGAACACCTCGACGGCGATCCCGCGCCGCGCCATCTCGACCGCGGTGTGCGTGATGTAGACGTTCATCCCACCGGCGTCACCGGTGCCGGGTTGCTCCAGGGGTGACGTGTGCACCGACAGCACCGCGACCCTGCGCGGCCAGCTCGTTCGCGTCCGTCGGGATCCGCGCAGCGAGATCGTCACCTGGTTCAACTCCCGTGTCAGTCGCTTTCCGCATCGAAGCGGAGCCCGTGAACGACAACACCCACGGGCCCCCGACATCTTCCCAGCGGTGCGAATACGTCACAGGGCCGACTTGGCCTGCCAGGCGCTCCAGCTCACCAGCCAGTCCATGACGTCCGAGGTGACGACCGGCCCGAGCCGCGACCCGGTGATCTCCACGGGGTCGCCGATCAGGGCCGAGTCGAAGTAGTTCTTCGCGTCGGCTTCCAGCAGGTTGACGCAGCCGTGCGAGGTGTTGGCCCGCCCGATGTTGGCCGCGTTGTCCTGGTTTTCGTGGATGAACTCACCGTGGTTGGAGAACCGGCACGCCCACTTCTTGTTGACGTTGGTGTAGCCGTACCGCGCGTTGTCGAAGATCGCGCTCGGCTCCTTGGTCATGATGATGTAGGTGCCGTTCGGTGTGTTGAGGTTCACGTCCGAGTCCTTGCCGTTGCTACAGGGGTAGCTCTTGAACAGGGACCCGTTCCGGTACACGTTCATCCTGTGGTCCGGGGTGTGGATCTTGACCACCTGGTTGCGGCCGATCTTGAACTCGGTGGTGACGTCGGCCCGCGGGTAGGCCCCGCCGCCGAGGTCCACCCCGTAGAGCTTCGCCTCGACCTTGACGGTGGTGCCGGCCGGCCAGTACTCCTTCGGCCGCCAGTCCACCTGCTGGTCGGACAGCCAGCCCCAGGAGCCCTCGACGTCGGTGGAGGTCTCGATCTTCAGCGCCCGCTCCACCGCGGCCTTGTTCTTCACGGCGCTGGTGAACTTCACGCTCACCGGCATCGCGACGCCCACCGTGACGTCGTCGGTGGGGTTCAGGGTGACGCGCACCGTCGAGGCGGGCTTGAGCGTCGCGAAGCTGCCGGTCAGCGTGACCGGCTTGCCGTCGGTGCCGGTGGCCGAGGCGGTGTAGGTGTAGGTCTTGTCGTAGCCGAGCGACTCGCTGCTGGTCCAGGTCGTCTTGTCGTCGCTGAGCTTGCCCTCGACGGCCTTGCCGTCGGCGTTGGTCAGCTTGACCTCGGTGAGCGTGCCCTGCGCGACCTTCACGGTGACGGGTTGCAGCACGGGCACGTTCTTCGCGTCCGCGGCGGGCTCGGCGGTGATGACCGCGACCGGCGGCGCCTCCGTCGTCGCACCGCCCCCGGTCTGCGCGCCACCGTCCTCGCCGCCGCTGGTGCACGCCGCGGCCATGGTCGCCGCACCGGCGGCGAGCGCGGCCTTGAACACCGTGCGCCTCTCGATCACCTGTTACCTCCGCACTCAACTACCTCTCCCGGACGTCAAGCGACGCCCGGGCCTGCCGCGTTACCGGCGTGTCCCCCGCTGGGAGTATGTGCGGTATGACGACCAAGCGAACCGCAGTGATCACCGGCGCCAGCGCGGGTATCGGCGAGGCGACCGCCCGCGCCCTCGCCGAGGCCGGATTCCACGTCGTGCTCGGGGCTCGCCGCCTCGACCGCCTGGAGAAGCTGGCCGCCGAGTTGTCCGGAACCGCACACGTACTGGACGTCACCGACCCCGGTTCGGTTGCCGCGTTCGTCCAGCGGGTTCCAGAGTGCCACGTTCTCGTCAACAACGCGGGCGGCGCACGCGGCCTGGAGCGCGTGGCAGAGGCCGACGAGGACCACTGGCGCTGGATGTGGGAGGTCAACGTCCTGGGCACGCTGCGCATGACGAAGGCGCTGCTGCCGAAGCTGATCGCCTCCGGTGACGGCCACGTGGTGACCGTCACGTCGATCGCCGGGCAGGAGGTCTACGACGGCGGTTCCGGCTACACGTCGGCGAAGCACGCCCAGTCGGCGCTGCACCGCACGCTGCGGTCGGAGCACCTGGGCGACCCGGTGCGGATCACCGAGATCGTGCCGGGCATGGTCGAGACCGACTTCTCCGCCAACCGCTTCGACGGCGACACCGAGCGCGCCGCGAAGGTCTACCAGGGCCTCACGCCGCTGACCGCCGAGGACGTGGCCGACGTGATCGCCTTCGCGGTGACCCGGCCGTCGCACGTGAACCTCGACACGATCGTCATGAAGCCGCGCGCGCAGCTGAACGGCAGCCGCGCCCACCGCGAGTGACTACAGGGCGCAGTTGATGAGCAGGGGTTCGGGACGCAGTGTGACGCCGAAGCGGTCGTGCACGCCGTCCCGGACCTCGCGCGCCAGCGCCAGGAGGTCCGCCGTGCTCGCGCCGCCCCGGTTGGTCAGCGCGAGCGTGTGCTTGGTGGACAACGACACCCGCCCGCCCGGGCCCGCGTACCCCTTGCTGAAGCCCGCCCGGTCGATCAGCCACGCGGCGGACAGCTTCACGCCGCCGTCGGCCGGGTAGCGCGGCATCTCCACGCCCCGCAGCGCCGGCGGGATCTCGGCGACGATCGGGTTGGTGAAGAACGAGCCGGCGCTCCACGTGTCGTGGTCGGACGCGTCGAGCACCATGCCCTTGCCCTGGCGGAGTTTCAGCACGGCCTCGCGCGCCTGGGCCGCCGGGACCCGCGCGCCCTGCTCGACGCCCAGCGTGCGGGCCAGTTCGGCGTAGCGGATCGGCGCGGACAGCCCGTCGGCACGCAGGGCGAACCGGACACTGAGGACGATCCCCCAGCTTTCGCCCTTGAGCACGCTCGTGCGGTAGCCGAAGCCCAGCTCGTCCGCGGTCATCGTGCGCACCTCGCCGGTGCGGCGGTCGTAGCACTGGATCGAGGTGAGCAGGTCGGCGACCTCGCAGCCGTAGGCGCCGACGTTCTGGATCGGCGTCGCCCCGACCGAACCGGGGATGCCGGACAGGCACTCCAGCCCGCCGAACCCGGCCTCGACGGTCGCCGCGACGAACTCGTCCCAGTTCTGCCCGGCCGCGACCTCGACCTCGTCGCCGTCGACGCGCCAGCCGCTGGTCGCGATCTTGACCACGGTGCCGGGGAAGCCGTCGTCACCGACGACGAGGTTCGACCCGCCGCCGAGCAGCAGCACCGGGCCCTCGACCGAGCGCACCGCGGCCAGCAGCTCCTCGGTGGTCTCGGTCACCACGAACGCGCGGGCCGGCCCGCCCAGGCGCAGCGTGGTGTGTTCGGCCAGGGTCGTCTGGGTCGGCGTGTCAAGACGGCTCACGAGGACAAACGGTACTGTCTGGCCTCATGGCATCCCGTATCGAGCACCGCGCGGAGTACTCCCACGGTGTCTCCGAGGTGTTCCGGGCCGAGACGAGCGAGGAGGCGCTGACCGCCCGCCTCGCCGAGATCGGCGGCAAGAACAGCGCCCTGCTCAGCCATTCCGCGGACGACGACGGCGCGCGCTTCACGCTGCGCCAGGGCATCGAGGCGGAGAAGCTCCCGCAGATCGTCCGCAAACTGCAGCCCGGCGACCTCTACGTCGACCGCGAGCACACCTTCACCCGCAGCGGGAACGGCTACACGGGCACGGCGCGGGCGACGGTGAGCGGGATGCCCGGCGAGATCACCGCGCGCACCGAGCTGCGTCCCCGGGGCGACGGCGCCGTGGTGGAGACCCGCGGTGAGGTCAAGGTCAAGATCCCGCTGGTTGGCGGCAAGCTGGAGAGCTTCGTCGCCGGTGAGCTGACCAAGCTGCTGGCCCGCGAGGCCCGGTTCAGCCGAGAATGGCTGGGGCGCGCGGCCCGGTAGGCGCGCCGACCCGAGGAACCACGAACCCCAACCGCCTGCGCCGCGTCGACCGCTGGCTGGCCGGCACCCCCGAGGTGTCGGCCGCGCTGCGCCGCGCGCCGGACCCGCTCGTCGTGGACCTCGGGTACGGCGCGTCCCCGGTGACCACGGTCGAGCTGGCGGCCCGGCTGCGGCGGGTGCACCCGCGGGTGCGCGTGCTCGGGCTGGAGATCGATCCGGAGCGGGTCGCGGTGGCGCAGCCGGCCGCGCGGCCGCCGGAGCTGGACTTCCGCCAGGGCGGGTTCGAGCTGGCCGGCACCCGGCCGAACCTGGTGCGGGCGTTCAACGTGCTGCGGCAGTACCCCGAGGACGAGGTCGCGGGCGCGTGGAAGCTGATCCTGGACGGGCTCGCCCCGGGCGGGCTGCTCGTCGAGGGCACCTGCGACGAGATCGGCCGGCTGTCCACCTGGGTCACCCTGGACACCGACGGTCCGCGTACACTCACCCTGTCCTGCCACCTGGATTCGCTCGATCAACCGTCCACTTTGGCCGAACGACTGCCGAAGGCGCTGATCCACCGCAACGTGCCGGGCGAGCGGATCCACGACCTGCTGTCCACACTGGACACCTGCTGGGCGACCGCTGCGCCGCACCAGGCGTTCGGCGCCCGCGCCCGCTGGCTGGCGACCGTGCGGCTGCTCGCCGCGCGCGGCTGGCCGGTGCTCACCCGGCCGCGGCGGATCCGGCTCGGCGAGCTGACCGTGCCGTGGGCCACGGTGGCACCCGAAAGGTGGTAGGGACAACCCCACTTCGGTAGCGGGGGCAGCACGTACGGGCGTTCCCCGGGTTGTCCCTGATCTTGCCGGAAGTCCCTGGCTCAGGCGGTGCGCACGGCGACACGATCACCTCATGACCGCGACCCTCAGCAGACAGTACGAGGCCGTCATCACGACGGACTCCGACATCGTCCAGGCGTGCCAGCGACTGCGGCACCGCGTGTTCACCACCGAGTTCGGCGCCGCACCGCACCCCAGCGGGCTCGACACCGACGAGTTCGACGACGTGTGCGAGCACCTCGCCGTCATCCACGACGGCGAGGTCGTCGGCACCTACCGGCTGCTGCCCCCGGGCCGGTCCGAGCGGCTGTACTCGCAGTCGGAGTTCGACCTGGACGGCCTGGCCCCGCTGCGGCCGTACCTGGTCGAGACCGGCCGCTCGTGCGTGCACCCGGACCACCGCGCGGGCGGGGTGATCAACCTGATGTGGTCGGCGATGGCGCGTTACGTCGTCGGCCACGGCTACCGCTACCTCGCCGGGTGCGCGTCGGTGTCGCTGGCCGACGGCGGCACCTCGGCGGCCGCGACCTGGGCGCTCGCGCAGACCAAGCACCGCCCGCCGGGTGAGCTGCGGATCGAGCCGCACCGGCCGTGGATCCCGCTCCCCCGCACCGAGCGCCCGCCCAGCTACGCCCAGGTGCCCCCGCTGCTGCGCGGCTACCTGCGCCTGGGCGCGTGGGTGTGCGGACCGCCCGCGCACGACCCGGACTTCGCGGTCGCCGACTTCTTCACCGTGCTGGCGGTCGACCAGATCGGCGAGCGCTACCGCAGGTTCTTCCTCGGGGAGAGTTCATGAACCCGTGGGACGTGACTTCACCTTGTACCCCTCGCTGCGTCACCCACCGGCTGCCTGAGGTGAGCACACTGCTGACCGTGCGACGGTGGCTGGCGCTGGGCTCGGTCCTCGCCGGGGTGCGCCGGGGGAACCTGCGGCCGCACGCCCGCGGGGTGCTCGACGCCCTCGGCATCACCCTGGACGCGAACACCGACCTGCTGCGCTGGCCGGCCGGCACCGGCACCCTGATCGTGGCGAACCACGTGTCCTGGCTGGACATCGTCGCAATCCTGGCCGTCGACCCGGTGGGGTTCCTGGCCAAGCGCGAGGTGCGCTCGTGGCCGGTCATCGGGTCGCTCGCGCAGGCCTGCGGCACCCGGTTCATCGCCCGGCGCGAGCTGCGGGAACTGCCCGCGGTGGTCGACGGGCTGGCCGACGCGCTCCGCCACGGTGAGTCGGTCGTCGTGTTCCCCGAGGGCACCACGTGGTGCGGCGGGCCGGGCGGGACGTTCCGGCGCGCCGCGTTCCAGGCCGCGATCGACGCCGGTGCGCCGGTGCGGCCGGTCACCTTCGCGTACTCGCAGGGCGGGCAGCCGAGCACGGTCGCGGCCTTCGTCGGTGACGACGCGCTCCTGCCCTCGCTGAACCGGGTGGCACGGGCTCGCGACCTGCGGATCGAACTGACCGCGCACCCGCCGCTCGACCCCGCCGGCGACCGGCGCGAGCTGGCCGCGCGGGCCCAGGACGCCGTCCGGCTCACCCGGATCCCGGCCCATGCTTGATTTCCTCGACCACTTCGGCGAGCTGCTCCAGGGCACCCTCTCCTCGCCCTGGCTGTGGCTGATCGTCTTCGCGGTGGCCGCGCTGGACGCGCTGTTGCCGTTCATGCCGAGCGAGACGACGGTGATCACGGTCGGCGTGCTGCTCGGTCCGGACGTGCCGAGGCTGGCGTTGCTCGCGCTGCTCGCGGCCGCCGGCGCGCTCGCCGGGGACTGCCTGTCGCACGCGGTCGGCCGGGGCGCCGCGCCCGCGCTGACCCGGTGGCTCCGCGGCGGCAAGCACGACCGCTACGAATGGGCCCGCGGACAGGTCGACCGGCACGCCGGGCTGCTGATCGTCGCGGGCCGGTACATCCCCGGCGGCCGGGTCGCGAGCGGCCTGGCGACGGGCAGCATGGGTGTGCCGTGGGCGCGGTTCATCGCGCTCGACGCCGTGGGGACCTCGATCTGGGCCGTCTACTCCGTGATCATCGGTGCGATCGGCGGGGCGAGCTTCAACGGTCAGCCGGCCAAGGGGCTGCTGCTGTCGTTCGGCATCGGCCTGCTGATGGTCGGGGTCATCGAGGTGGTGCGGCGGCTAGGCTCACGACATGCAGCACGCCGAGTACCTGACGATGATCGAGGTGCAGTCCCAGGCCCTGCGGGCGGCCGCGGTGAAAGCCGGGCCGGAGGCGCCGGTGCGGACCTGTCCGAAGTGGACTGTCCAGCGCCTCGTCGGCCACCTGGCGAAGGTCCAGTCGTGGGTCCGGTCCGCGATCGCGCATCCCAGTGGCGAGAACGTGACACCCGGGCAGCCGCCCGCCGAGTGGACTGAACTGCTGGCCTGGTGGGACGAGCAGCTGCACGGACTGCTGGCCGAACTCGCCGATCCGGCGGCGCCGGCGTGGCTGCCGTGGGGCCGCTACCCGGGGACCACCGGCTCGTGGGCCCGCAGGCAGGCGCACGAGGCGGCGATCCACCGGCTGGACGCCGAGCACGCGCGGGCCGGCAGCGCCGACCCGTCGGCCGTCCCGTCGCTGGTGTTCGGCCCGGCCTTCGCCGCGGACGGGATCGACGAGCTGATCGCCTGGATCCTGCCGACGCGCGCGAAGTGGGACCAGTTCGCCGTGTCCGGTTCGGTGCTGGTGCACGCCGCCGACGCCGGCCGCATGTGGCGGGTCGTGCTGCACCCCGGTCAGCCCGGCACGATCGATCCGGTGACGGCCGCGTTCGAGGCCGACGTGACGGTCGCGGGCACCGCCGACGCGGTGTACCGGCGGGTGTGGGGGCGGCCCAGCCACGCCTCGGTGACCGGTGACGTGCGTCTCCTGGAGCCCCTGGCCGCACCGTGAGCGGGAGCGCCGGGGAAGATGGAGCGGTGCCCGAACGACGTTATGTGATCACCTTCGGCTGCCCCGACCGCACCGGCATCGTCGCGCGCGTGTCGTCCTTCCTCGCCGACAACGGCGGGTGGATCGTCGAGGCGGCCTACCACACCGACCCGGACACCGGCTGGTTCTTCACCCGCCAGGAGGTGCGGGCGGACTCGCTGCCGTTCGGTGTGGACGAGCTGCGCTCGCGCTTCGCCGAGGTGGCGTCGGCGCTGTCGGCCGAGTCGAACTGGCGCGTCGAGGACACCGAGGAGCGGCGCCGGGTGGTGATCCTGGTGTCGAAGGAGGGCCACTGCCTGTACGACCTGCTGGGCCGGGTCGCGGCCGGTGAGCTGGACGTCGACGTGCGCGCGGTGATCGGCAACCACGACAACCTCGCCGACATCACCCGCGCGCACGGGATCCCGTTCCACCACGTGCCCTTTGCGGCCGGCGACAAAGCCGAAGCGTTCGCCGAGGTCCGCAAGCTGGTCGACGAGCACGATCCGCACGCCGTCGTGCTGGCGCGGTTCATGCAGATCCTGCCGCCGGAGCTGTGCGAGGCGTGGTCCGGGCGGGCGATCAACATCCACCACAGCTTCCTGCCGTCGTTCGTCGGCGCGCGGCCCTACCACCAGGCGCACCGCCGGGGCGTGAAGCTGATCGGCGCGACGTGCCACTACGTGACCGCCGACCTGGACGCCGGGCCGATCATCGAGCAGGACGTGATCCGCGTCGACCACGGCGACACCGTGCCCGACCTGGTCCGCAAGGGTCGCGACATCGAGAAGATCACGCTGGCCCGCGGGCTGCGGTGGCACCTGGAGAGCCGGGTGCTGGTGCACGGCAACCGCACGGTGGTGTTCTAGCTCCTGGTGCCGCCGTGTGTGCGCCGGGCGGTCAGACGCGGACGAGCATCTTGCCGGTGTTCGCGCCCGCCAGGAGGTCGAGGAAGGCCTGCGGTGCGTTGCGCAGCCCCTCGACGATCGTCTCCTCGTACTTGAGCCGGCCGTCGCGCACCAGCGGCGCGACCTCCTCGAGGAACTTCGGCTGCAGGTCGTAGTGGTCGCCGACGAGGAACCCGCGGATGTCGAGCCGCTTGCCGATGATCTGGCCCAGGTTGCGCGGCGCGGCGGGTGGCTCGGTGAGGTTGTAGATCGAGATCATGCCGCAGACGGCGATGCGGGCGTGCACGTTCGCCGAGGCGATGGCTGCTTCGAGGTGCTCGCCGCCGACGTTGTCGAAGTAGACGTCGATGCCCTCGGGCGCGGCCTGTGCCAGCTGCTCGGCGACGGGCGCGTCCTTGTAGTTGAACGCGGCGTCGAATCCGAGGTCGTCGATCAGGTGGCGGACCTTCGCGGCGGAGCCGGCGCTGCCGATGACCCGCTTGGCGCCCTTCAGCTTCGCCAGTTGCCCGACGACGGAGCCGACCGCACCGGCGGCTCCCGAGACGAACACGGTGTCGCCCGGCGTGAACCGGGCGATCTCGGTGAGCCCGGCGTAGGCGGTGAGGCCGGTCATGCCGAGCACCCCGAGGTACGCCTCGCGCGGCGCCAGGCCGGCGTCGATCTTGGCGGCCTGCTCGGCGGTGACCAGGGCGTGCGACCGCCAGCCGAAGCCGTGCAGCACCAGGTCACCGGGCCGCAGCGAGTCGGTGTTCGATTCGACGACCTCGCCGACCGCACCGCCCAGCATCACCTTGCCGACCTCGTACGGAGGCGCGTAGGACTTGGCGGAGCTCATCCGCCCCCGCATGTAGGGGTCGACGCTGATTTCCAGGTTGCGGACCAGCGCTTGGCCGGGGCCAGGCCGCGGCACCTCGACGTCGACGATGTCGAAGTTCTCCAAGGTCGGCGAGCCATGCGGCCGCGAGGCCAGCCGGATCTCGGTCGCGGTGGTGGTCATGATGCACTCCACGGGTCGAAGGTGTGTCACCGGCACCAACGACTCAAACGGGGCGAGGATTCCGCTTTGTGGCTGAGGCTACAGCCGGTCCGGCACGTGCCCTCACCGGCGCATCACCTCTGACACCCCGCACCCCAGCCGCGGGCGTGCCGGGCCCCGAGCCGCGCTCGGCCCGAGAGCCCACCAACTGCGGCTACCCGGGACCGCGGTCGACCTCACGGCTCGGCGCGAGCGCCAGCTCCACCCGCCAGCCACGGTGCGCACCACGACCCACCCGCCAGCCACTGTGCGCCCACCATCTGCGGCCCGCCGCGCGAACCAGGCCCGCCCGCCGACCGCGGTCAGCTTCCCAGCCCGCCGCGCGAACCAGCCCCGCCCACCAACTGCGGTCAGCTTCCCAGCCCGCCGCGGGAACCAGCCCTGCCCGCAAGCCAGGGCCGGTCCCGCGACCGCCGACCCACCCGGCAACCATCCGCCCGGCC